>JBBRJW010000701.1:0-2328 GCA_038218705.1 Chthonomonadales bacterium
GGCGGGCTCCTTAAGGAGACGCAGCAGCTTGTGGAGCGAGGAGTCCCTCTGGACTCCAGTGCCCTCAAGAGCCTCGGCTATAAGGAGATGGTTCTCCACCTGAGCGGGACGCTCAGCATGGACGAGGCGCGAGACGCGATAGTGCGAAACACGCGCCGATTCGCAAAGCGGCAGATGACATGGTTTCGCGCGGACCCGCTCATCGACTGGATCGATGCAAGCGAGGGGCCGGACGCGGTGGTGTGCGCGATCGAAAAGCGACTGGCATCTCTGAATGCCGGCGTCTGAGTGCCTCGCGAACGATGCGAGATTAACTGAATTTGCTTCCGTTCTTTTTTGGAAGGAGTGTGAAATGAACCGACCCCAGCTGAATCTGCAGGACATCTTCCTGAACCAGGTGCGCAAGGAGAACATCGGCGTCACAATCTATCTAATCGGCGGCGTCCAGCTCCGCGGAATGGTACGTGGCTTCGACGCATTTACCGTTTTGCTCGACTCGGTTGGCAAGCCCACCCAGCTCGTCTACAAGCACGCGGTCACCAGCATCGTCCCCTCTCGCCCCGTTTCAAACTTCTACCAGGAGGCGCATCGCGAGCCCGTGGGCGAGCGACAGGAGCGCGATCCCCGTGAGGTCCGACCTGCTCCGGAGCCTAGCTGACCGACTTGAGCACCCTGCGACTAGACGCGCGTTCCCTTGCCGGAGCGCCAGGAGCCAGTACGTTGAAGTTTACGAAGATGCACGGTATCGGAAACGATTTCGTGGTAGTGAACGGCATTGACTACGAGATTACCGAGGAGCAGTATCCTGAGCTTGCCCGTAGGATGAACGACCGCAAGTTCGGTATCGGGGGCGACGGGCTGATTATGGTGCTGCCCTCGAAGGTCGCCGAATATAAGATGCGCATGTTCAACCCGGATGGCACCGAAGCCGAGATGTGTGGTAACGGCATTCGCTGCTTCGCGAAGTACGTCGGTGACCGGAAGATGTCGCAGGAGGGCCATGTAAAGGTCGAAACCCTGGACGGTGTCAAGGTTTTGAAGCAAGTCTCTCGCGGTAATCGTCTTGAGGGTTGGCTGGTCGACATGGGTATTCCGCGCCTGACCCGACCGGAGATTCCGATGCGTGGAGAGGATCGCGGGCGCGTTATCAGCGAGGGCTTGAAGGCGGAGGGCCGACGTTTTGAGATAACAGCCGTCTCGATGGGCAACCCTCACGTTGTGATCTTCGAAGATAACCTCGATTCTCTTCCGCTGGCAAGATTTGGCAGTGCTATCGAGAACCACAAGTCGTTTCCACAGCGGACCAACGTTCACTTCGTGAAGGTCGTTGGCACGGGCGAGGTCGTGGTGCGGACCTGGGAGCGCGGCGCAGGCGAGACGCTCGCCTGCGGCACGGGAGCGTGCGCGTGCGTGGTGGCGGGCGTCCTCAACAAGAAGACCTCGCGCAGCGTACTCGTTCACCTCCCAGGCGGCGACCTGAAGATCGACTGGAATGGCGAAGACCACGTAATGATGCTGGGCCCCGCCGAAGAAGTCTTCGAAGGCGAGTTTCAGGTCTGAACCCACCGAATATATTGACTGGCAGGCGCGACCGCTCGCGCTGGAGCGTGATTTCATGCGATTTGTGATCGGGGTGGATGTTGGCACTGGCAGTGCGAGAGCGGGAGTATTTACTCCAGAAGGCACGCTCCTCGCCACTGCCGTCAGAGAGATCGAGACGCTCGTGGAGCGGCCGGGCCACGCAGAACAGTCATCGGATGGTATCTGGCGCTCGGTCTGCGAGGCGGTCCGAGCTGCCGTTTCCATGTCCGGCGTGGATGCATCGGCGATCGCAGGCATCAGCTTCGACGCAACCTGTTCTCTTGTGGTGCTGGACAGCGCAGATCGACCAGTGGCAACCAATGAGGCGGGCAACGATCACTTCAACGTCCTGCTGTGGATGGACCATCGAGCCATCGCGGAGGCGGAGAGGATCAATGCCGGCCAATACGATGTTCTCAAGTATGTTGGCGGCCGTATCTCGCCGGAGATGGAGACGCCAAAGCTCTGCTGGCTTCGTGACAATCTGCCTGCCTGCTGGGCGCGCGCCGCGCGCTTTTACGATCTGGCGGACTTTCTCACTTACCGGGCTTCCGGGATACAGGCAGCCAGTCTCTGCACTACGGTCTGCAAGTGGACCTTCCTGGGACATGAGGGCCCCACGGGCGCGTGGGACGAGCGCTACCTGGAGGCGATCGGCCTCCTCGAGGCCCTGCGAGCTGGCAAGCTTCCTACCGACATTCGCCCGATGGGTGCTCCGCTCGGCCCGCTCACTCCGTCTGCTGCCAG
>JBBRJW010000702.1:0-2326 GCA_038218705.1 Chthonomonadales bacterium
CTCGGCGCGCGAATTCCAGTGTCCGGCTCCCGAATACGCCCAGCCCGAGAAGGGAGCGCCGTGACCGATGAGCAGCAGCTTCCCGTGTGCCTGAAGATGCGCAAGCAGCGCACGCATGCCGAACGCCGGAAAGGTTTCCGCATGCGGGATGACCACTGCATCGTAGCGCTCGACCGAGAGCGCTGCCACATCGGCGAGCTGCGCCGGCTCGATAATCGAGGCTTCGAAGCCGGCGGCCTTGAGGGTGCCAACGGTTGAATCGGCCTCTGCGGAGTCCGTAAGTGGCGCCATCGCGCCCAGCACCGCTACCCGGATGGGTCGCGGAGCAACCTTCGGCACGATGGCTTTCTTTTTTGGATCCTCGACTTTGCCGATGGCCTGCCCCATCGCGCCGCTCAAGGAGGAGAACACACATACCGCTGCAAGCAGAATCTTAATGCCTCTCACGGATTCACCTCGGTTTCAGAGTCGATCGCAAGCCTTCGGCCCGGCCGATATCCTGTAAGACACCGTGGCCGGGCCGAGGTTGCACAAGGACTCGCCTGCTGCGACTGGCGCGATACGGGCCGGAGCGTAAGTGACACAAGAGCGATAGTGCGTCGGTTCTGCCGCGCGGACGATCAGCGCGACTTCGCGCCCGGCGATGAGGTGAATCGGGCCTCCGGCCCGGGCCGCCCTATCAGAGTGTTCACGCGGCGAGCGACGGGTGGCATCTGCCTCAACCGCTTCAGGGCAGCCTGAGTACCTCGCCAAACGGCAGCGGGGCCGCGGAGCGCCCCACCAGCGCCATGCGGCAAGAAGCTCCGCTTACGGCCGCAGCGGGAAGCTCGACCCGGCTCCTCCCATACCGGCTGACCTGGGCAGGGAGCGGAACTCGCGCGACCTCACCCCCGGCCACCGTAACCAGAAGCACGATAGCCCCTTGTCCGGCCGGCATCCACGCCGCCTCCCCCGTATTCCAGATCTCCACGCTCCGCGAAGCTTCCGACAGGCGGAGCTCCGCGTTCAGGGCACGCAGGGGATTGTGTCCGTCAGCGGGCCGGCCGCCCACCGCAAGGAGGCGCGCATTCGCGCTCGTTGTCCCGGTATCTGCCGTTCGCACTCCCGGGATCTTGCCCTGCTCCCGAAGCCGCGCGTAACCGGCACGGTGCTCTTCATAGATCCCGGCGTAGCCCCGGGGGCTCGCCTCCGGGTCGATGGAGATCCAGGCATTCGGGACTGGCGCAACCCGTGCGACGGGAAGCTCTTCGACGGAATGCTTTCGCATTCTCTGCGCGGCCGGCCGCAGGGTCCCGTCCGGGTTTAAGAGCCCGTAGTCGCTGTTCTCATTGGTGCGCACGCCGCCAGGAAACCACCATGCGGAGGCCCCGTTTGCACCTGAATCGAGAACCATCCGGTACGTGAGGTCATAGGTCTGGCCCTGATGCACAAGCCGCGTCGGGCTGGTGCCAGGGAAGACCGACTCACCGAATTCCGCCCAGAAGACTGGCTTTCCATTGCCAGCCCATCGCCCGTAGGCAGTGGTAAATCCGCCGGTCCGGAACTCGGGCCAATCGCCACGGAGCGCGTATCCTTCGGGAGAGATGAAGTCAAGGTGACACGCCCCGGAGAGCAGGTCGAAGGGGATCCGGGCCAGAACCCAGGTGCTGCCATTACCCCCGTACCCGCTTCGGGCCCCGACCAGTGCGCCGAACGGGCGCAGGAGCTCCACGACCTCCCGATACCCGCGGCTGATGCGATCATCCAGAAAGCGGCGATACACGGCGACGTAGCGGTTCCACGGTCCAGATGCCTGGAGCTGTTCATCGGGCGGATTGGTCGGTCGGCCGGCATCCAGGGCCGGCGAGAAGCCCCAATCCTGCACGGCAGCGGCGTACCCACCATACTGCTCGTCGATCCAGGTGCGCCAGTCGCCGTCAAGGCGCATCCGCTCACCATGGTCGCCCACCTGTGGCTCCCAGGCGACATCAAAGGCGAAGAGCGTTGAGTTGTTCCTCACGTGAACTGCGTCGACCAGCTTACGGAGGGCCTCCAGGTTGTGGCCAAGCGGATGGCCATTTCCCACGAAGAGGTTCACTTTCAGATGGTGAACCGCACACCGCTCCAGCACGTCGTTGATGGCGGGCGCTTCTCCTGCATTGCCATACTGTATCGAGAGGACGTTCGCCCCGATCTGCTCGCATGTCGCGAGGTCGCGCTCCACCAGCTCCGGATCGTACTGGTCCGGCGAGAGCCAGCTCGCGCTGTATCGCCCGGGCTCCTGTCCGGCGATAGAGCGCGGCCAGAAGTTGATTCCCACTGGCCGCCAGGGCTTTCCATCCATCAT
>JBBRJW010000703.1:0-2309 GCA_038218705.1 Chthonomonadales bacterium
TGGAGCTCCAGCTTCCTGCCAGCCGCCTACCAGGGCTCCCTCGTCAACGACCTGAACAACCCGATAGCAGACCTGAAGAGCCCTGTCTTTTCGGCCGATCGGCAGAGAGATCAGCTTGCGACACTGCGCCGCCTAAACGAGATTCACGTGCGGGAGCGGGAGCAGCAGAACGAGCTGAACGGCCGAATTGCCGCCTTCGAGCTCGCGTTTCGTATGCAGACCGAAGCGCCGGAAGCGTTCGATATCTCGCGCGAGAGCCCGGAGACGAAGAGGCTTTATGGGCTCGACAATAAGACGACCGAAACGTTCGGAAAGCAGTGTCTGATGGCGCGCCGCCTTGCCGAGCGAGGCGTGCGGATGGTGCAGGTCTACCACACGGTGACCGAGAAGCGCGCCAGCTGCCAGTTGTGGGATCAGCACGGCAACCTTCGGCAGGATCTGCGCGCCAACTGCGAAGCGACAGATCTCCCTATTGCCGGCCTGCTGAAAGACCTGAAGGCGCGCGGGATGCTGGAGGATACGCTGGTGGTATGGGGCGGGGAGTTCGGTCGGACGCCAACCGCTGAGAACTCCAACGGGCGCGAGCACCACCCGTTCGGTTTTTCGATGTGGCTTGCGGGCGGAGGCGTGAAGGGCGGGATCGTCCACGGCGCAACCGATGAGTTCGGCTGGAACGCGGTGGAGAATCGCGTACATGTTCATGACCTGCACGCGACCATTCTGCACCTGATGGGCATCGATCACACGCGGCTCACCTACCAGTACGGGGGGCGAAACTATCGCCTGACGGACGTATACGGCGACGTGGTGAAACCGATTCTGGCTTAGCCTTGCCCTTCGATGCTACAGATTGCTCGTCTGGAGAAGCTGCTCGATCGGGTCGGCAGCGTGGACGATCCACCACTCGGCATCGGTAAGATGGCGCAAGTCGTTCAGCGCGGCCTGCGCTGAGAGCACCTGTTCGTGGCTCACCTGTTGAGGCGATACGATGTCGGTATCGCGCTGTGAATCGGTAAGCACGCCGTTTGTTCTGAGCTCGGTGAGGTAATCATCCGCCTTCATCAACAGAGCGGTTCGAGCATCACGGCCGCGAGCCACCTGTTCGGGGCTGCCCTGAAGCTCGGGCAGGCCCACTTCGGTGATCGCCTGCTTGGATCGGGGTGTTACCGGGCTCTCGTTGTCGCCGGGGCCTATCTCGATAACCGGATCGCTCATGGTCGCTGCACCCTCCTGTCTGGTCCTCGTGGAACTGGCATCGCTCCTCGAATATACGCATGGCCGATAGCTGTGTCACCATCGCCGCGCGAATGCCGGAGGAGTTCCTGCCTGCCGCGCCGAATTGGCGCCGTAACGCCAGCCTGGTAATCGCCGGGCGGCAATCCAGCAGAGGAATTTACGATGACCAACGCGCAGGGCCGCACGAACCACCAGGATATCCGCATTGGAACGCTCGCCAGCTTCGAGCACGGCGCGGGCTACCTCAAGTCCATCCTTCTCCACGGCTTCGAATCGTTTCAGCTCACCGCATGGGAGCATCTCGGCGCAGCGGATCTCCCTGCGCTCGCGCCGCAGGTGGCGGATGTCCTGGGCGACCAGGCGATCATTAGCTCGCTCGCAATCTTTGGGAACCCGCTGCAGGACGAGCAGACCGCGCGAGACTGGGCGACGATTATTCGCTCGGCCCGGCTCTTCGACTGTTCGATGGTGGCGGGCTTCGCTGGCGCTCTTGAGGATCGGTCCGTAGATGCGTCGATGGCTCGCTTCCGTGAAGTATGGACGCCGCTCGTGAAGCTTGCCGCGGACGAAGGCGTCCGGATCGCGTTCGAGAACTGCGATATGGGCGGCAACTGGGAGCGCCCGCGCTACAATATCGCGCACTCACCTCGCGCCTGGCAGATGATTTTCGACATTTTCCCGGGCGATACCGTTGGCCTGGAGTGGGAGCCGTGCCACCAGATGGGCGCAATGGTGGACCCGATCGCCAATCTCCGCAAATGGGTGAACAAGGTCTACCACGTTCATGGCAAAGACGCGACGATCGCCTGGGACGTTGTTCGCTCGGAGGGTCTCCACAGCGGCCAACCCTGGTGCTGGCATCGCCATCCCGGATTTGGTGACACGAACTGGACGGATATCATCTCGATCCTTCGCGGTGCGGGCTTTCGCGGCACGATCGACATCGAGGGGTGGCACGATCCCGTCTACCGCGACGACCTGGAGATGACTGGCCAGGTACATGCCCTCAACTACCTGAAGAAGTGCCGGGGTGGGGCGTTTGTACCGAACCCGTATTAGCCCGAAGGCGGGAG
>JBBRJW010000704.1:0-2303 GCA_038218705.1 Chthonomonadales bacterium
GGAACGAGCTGCGGCGGGCGCACGTTTGCCCTCTACGACAACCGCGCGCCCGCCGCGTGGATCTGGCCTGCGAGCCGGCAACCCGGATTGCTGGAGGCCGCCGCTTACCGTGCCAGCTCGTAGAATGCCTGTGCGTAGATCTTCGCCGCATTTAGCAGTGACGAGATCAGGATCCGCTCGTCCGGCTCATGCGCTGGCCCATCATCCACGCCCGGGAAGCCAGCTCCGAATGCAACCGCACGCGGAGTGGCGCGAGCATAGGTGCCGCCCCCCATCGTCTCTGGCTGGCTCGTAACATCGCCAGTGGCCGACTGATAGACATGCATCAGGGTTGCGACCGGCTCCTCGTCGAGCGGCACGTAGAGCGGTGGCTGGTCCTCAGCCTCCGCCAGCTTCCAGCCGCCCTGCTCGCGTACCGGGCGGTTCGCGTCGATCAGCTCAGCGCAGTTCCAGGTTACCGGGTAGCGCACGTTGTAGATAAGCTGCACTCGCCTGTCGTTGGCCTCGAACATGCCGAGGTTGGACGTGAGCGGCCCTGCCACGTTGTCGGTCCTGGCGATGCCCATTACGGAGCCGGTTGATTCGGCCGATTCGGCAATCCACTCGAGCCAGCTGCTTGCGCCCGGAATACTGAGAGTGAGAAGCGCTTTCGCCAGCCGGGCAATGGCGTTATCTCCGAGCGTGGGCTGACTGCCGTGCGCGTTCTTGCCAATGGCCCGCACCAGGAGCCGGCTGCCGACGACCTCATGCGATACATTCCGGTCCCAGAACTCAGCGAGCCTTGCGCCCGCAGCGCGCACCGCCTCGGCGGGCCCCCTCACTTCAGCCTCTGCGTGATCTGGCACCATGTTCGGCCGCCGGCCGCCGGAGGCCCGAACGATCCGCAGGTCACCCTCTGCGGTCACCTCGCGCTCGTGCTCAAAGACCAGGTTAACAATTCCCTTCTCTGCGTAAACCAGCGGAAACGCCCCATCGGGCGTAAAGGCGTAGAGAGGCCGCTCTTCCTTCGCAACGTCCCAGTAGTGGCGCACGCATCCGAACCCGCTCTCCTCATTGCACCCGAATATGAGCCGGACGCGACGACGAAGGGGGAGCCCGGAATCCATGAGGGCCTTTGCTGCATAGAGCGAAGCGTACGTCGGGCCCTTGTCGTCTGAGCTGCCGCGCCCGTAGATTGCGCCATGCTCGATCTCGGCTCCGTAGGGCGCATGTTTCCAGCCATCGCCCTCGGGAACGACATCGAGATGCCCGAGGGCAGCGACCATCTCCAGGCCCTGACCGAACTCCGCGTGCCCGGCGTATCCGTCGATGTCCTTCGTCCGGAATCCCGAGCGCTCACAGAGATCGAGCGTATAGTCGAGAGCGCGCCGCACTGGCTGCCCGAAAGGCGCGCCGGGCTCTGCCGGGCCTTCCAGGCTCGGTATTCGCAGCACGCCGCGAACGGCCTCGACAATCTCATTCTGGTGCGCATCGATCCAGCTCCAGAGGCCTGCAACCTCCGGGCTTGACGGCTCCCTCAACTCCATGGTCGTTTCCCATCCTTTCGAGGCTCGGAATGGCCCATTATAGCCAATCCGAAGTGAGATTCGGGTTCTTACGCTCCCGCATCTCACAGATCGAAGGAGATGGCGCTCTAAGCGGCGAACTCTCACGTCCAGTTCCATTAAACTTGCGCGCGCGCCGATGAAGGGATCGCTCACCAAACCTTATGTCCGATATCAATCTTAATGCTGAAACGCTCGCGTCGCTGCTCGACCGGATCATCCCCGCTGACGACTACCCCGGCGCAGCTGAGTCTGGCGCAGCACGGTTCATTGCCGGGCTGCTCACCTCCCACGAGGCCCACCTGGCTCCGCTATACGAGGCGGGGCTGCAGGGCCTCGACCTCGAGGCGGACCACCGGTACGGCTGCGGCTTCGCTGACATTGATCATACGGAACAGGATGCGATATTGCGGGATATCGAAGCGGGCAAACTGCTTACCAGGTGGTCCGTCGATGCGCCCCTGTTCTTCCGAACCGTGGTAAATCACACGGCCGAAGGATACTACGCCGACCCCGGGAACGGCGCAAATCTCGACGCAGCTTCGTGGAAAATGATCGGATTTACCGGTGACACCGACTCCCGCTCAAGAGGAGCACGCTGATGCCCGCAGATTACGACGCCATCATTGTAGGGGCAGGCGCGGCAGGCGGCATTGTGGCGTTCACGCTTACCCAGGCCGGTAAGCGGGTGCTTCTCCTCGAGCGCGGCCCCTGGCGAACCTTCGAACAGGTGGGCCGCGACCACCTTCGGAACCAGCG
>JBBRJW010000705.1:0-2298 GCA_038218705.1 Chthonomonadales bacterium
CGCGGGGCAGGTCGGAGTATCTGTCCATGGCTAAGGGATTCGACATCCGTTCGCCAAATGACTCTTCGATTTGCGGGCACCGAGCAAAAAAGTCGCGCCAGAGGCTCAGCCGCGAAATAACATCAAGTCTGAGCTGTTACCCACGCTGCGAGCGGGCTGGCGAGGATGGAGTGGCGCGGTCAGGCCTGCTCTGAGCCCGGGGGTGAGCTCCGAAGGGAGCGAATGGTCTGCTGGTAGCGGCGCGTACACTCTGTACGCTGTTCATTGGTGAGGTCCGGCCGAGCGAGCATGCGGAGCAGCTCCTGCCGGGCCATGTCTGCACGGTTCGTGTGAAGCCTGCGGATGCAGTCGACGATTACGGCGTCGGAGAGCGGCTCCGTGCTGACCACGGAGCTGGCATCGTCGAGGAGGTCCCGGAGGAAGTCCGAGAGACGCTCGCCGCCGGCCATCGCCTCCCAGCTCGATGTGGGCTCCGTACCGCTTCCGGCCGATGCTCGGTCGAGCTCCTCCTCCGCGATCCGGGCCTGTGCCAGCGCATCCTGCTCGTCGCGCTCGATCGCGTGGAGAAGGGGCAGCGCGGCGATTCCGCCCTCCTCGTCCGCCGAAGTGCGGGCGATTCGGTGGAACAGCTCGCGCGCATTGGGGGCAATGAGGTAGTCCGGGTGGAGCCGGTTCAGGATGACTCCCCGCCACTCCGGCGTAAAGAGCGCCCGAAGAAGCTGGCGCTCGGCCTTCTCCACCCCTGTCAGGGCGGGGCTCGCGGTTGAGGGGGGCGTGGGATCGTGCAGCGGCTCGTGCTCCCGCTCGCGCCGCTTCCAGGTGCCGCGCCCTCCGGCACTCTCCGCGTCACGGCGAAGAGAGAGCCGCGCCACAGGGTTCTGCGGGCCACCCCACGCCCGCGGTGTGCCAGGCCGGTAGCCGGTGGTGCGGGCTGGCTGCTCCGCCATGGGACCCCGATTGGACTGTTCGGTCAGCGGGTAGCCGAGATCACGCGGGGCAGGGCCCACGCGACTTTGCCGCGCGAACGCCTCGGCATCTGCCATGAGCTGTTCCATGGCTCGGCCGATCGAATACGAGGCTGTAGGGTGGAGATACGCGATCTTCTGTGCAGCACGGCTTCGGCCTGTAAGACTCGGAATGGAGGCGAGCAGGGGCACCAGCTCCGTTAGCGCCGCCTCCGCTCCCGGGGCCGTCTGCGTGTCGTGCCGCCGGAAGACGAGCTCGATCTGGAAGTCCACCCGGCTGATGGCCTCATCAAGCGCCTTCTGGAAGATGGCGACCTCTCCGCGCTTCAGCAGCGAATCGGGGTCGTCGCCTTCGGGCAGTCGGGCGATTCGAACCTCCGCGCCCTCGACGCCTGCCGTCACACTCTCCCACACGCCGGCAGCACGGAGAGTTGCTTTCACGCCCGCATCGTCGCCATCGTAGGAGATCACTACGCGGGGGTTGTAGCGCACGAGAAGGCGGGCGTGCTCCTCGGTCATCGAGGTGCCGAGCGTTGCAACGCACTGGGTAAAGCCGGCCTGGTGGGCGGTTACAACGTCCACGTACCCTTCCACAAATACCGCCGGAACGTCGCCGGACAGCTTGCGCCGGGCGAAATTGAGGCCGTAGAGCGTGCGGGATTTGTCGAAGAGAGCGGACTGTTCGGAGTTGAGATACTTTGCCGGATCGTCGCTGCTCAGGGCGCGACCGCCAAACGCGATGACCCGACCCTGCGTGTCCTGAATAGGGAAAACTATTCGATTGCGGAAGGTATCGTAGTACCCGGTGCCCTCGACCTGGCGCTGTTTGATCAGCCCGAGGCGCGCTGCCAGCTCCAGGTTAGCGCCGGCCCGCTGCAGGTGGAAGAGGAGGCCCTCCCATTCGGGAGCGGCATATCCGATGAGGAACTGCTCCTGGGTCTCCTTCAGGAGGCCCCTGCGACCGAGGTAGGCCCGGGCGTCATCGCTCCTGGCCAGCCGGTCCTGGTAGAAGGCGACGGCCATGCCGTTAAGCGCAAACATCTCGTCCCGCTCGCCCGCTCGCTGCGGATTCGCGGCCTTGCGCTCGAAGGCGATCCCGGCCCGACGGGCGAGAAACTCCATCGCCTCGATGAAGTCGAGGTTCTCCTTCTTCTCGATGAACGTGAAGACGTCGCCTTTTTCGCCGCAGGACCAGCAGCGGTAGCTCTGCGTGGCCACGCTTACACTGAATGAGGGGCGCTTGTCGGCATGGAAGGGGCAGAGGCCGGTCCAGTTCTTTCCGCTCCGCTTCAGCCGGGTGTAGCCGCCTATGATCTCGACGAGGTCGCTCCGG
>JBBRJW010000706.1:0-2294 GCA_038218705.1 Chthonomonadales bacterium
GAGCGTAGTCGCTCACGCCGCACTGGTCCCGCCACGGGGTGAACATGGTAACCCGGAGCGGACGCCCGGTCGACGAGGCGTCCTCTTCAGGCAGCCGTTCGGTCAATGGCCGGACGTGCCGAACGAAGCGAGGAACGCCTCCGTGTCGGCAAAGCTGCGGACGCCGGTCGTCGCGCCGAGCGCGGTGACACAGCACGCGCCCACCGCGGTTGCGAAGCGCGCGCACCGCTCAAGATCCCAACCGCGAACCAGGCCGGCGAGCAGCCCTGCAACGAAGGCGTCACCCGCGCCGAGCGCATCGATCGCATTCACGGGCAGCACTGGAAGCCGGAGAGTCTCGCCTTCCGCAGTCCGGAAATAGCACCCCTGCTCGCCCATCTTGATGCCGACAACCCTCGCGCCCGCATCGAGCAGAAATCGCGCGACCTCGTCTACATCTTCGCGTCCGCCTGCGAGGGCGCTCGCCTCGTTGTAGTTTGGAAGGAAGTAGTCCGTATGCGGAAGCGCAGGAGCAAGCTTCTGCATCCACTGCCCGGTCGCATCATAGACGGTATCCAGGGAAGTGATAACGCCCCGCTCGCGAGCACGTGAGAGGAGCTCCGCAGTGGGTGGGCCGTCAAACGAGGGCATCACCAGCGCGCCAGCGACATGGAGCACCCGCGTATTAAGAACGCTCTCCAGCTCGATGTCTTCGAGAGTGAAGGTTGCGTTGGCCCCCAGGTAGTGGAGAAAACTCCGCTCACCGTCGCTATGGACCAGCACCATCGTGGCCGACGTGGCCGTCGCTGCATCGCGGGCTATTCCAGAAGTGTCGATCCCATGGCTGCGAAACCGCGACACCAGGAAATCGCCAAAGCCATCGGAGCCCACCTTACCGGCGACCGCCGTATCGATCCCCAGTTTGGCCAGTCCAAGGCCCGTATTCGCAGCGCAGCCGCCAGAATGGAGCTCCATGCGCTCCACCAGCTGCAGATCGCCGCGCTTCGGCAGACTGTCGATGGGCTTACCGACAACGTCAGCCGTAAAGATACCAACGCATGTGACCTCGGCCAATCTTCTCTCCTATCGGGTTGCTCAGTTGGATGCTGTCGGAATTCGAAACTCGTCAGGCGATACAGGCAGTGCGACCGAAACCGGCTTCAGCACGTCGTACTCGGCTAAGAGCCGCACCGCCGCTGTCCTCAAGATCATCGCCGCCGTGCCGCCGGCCAGCAGGAGTAGCGGCGCTACGGTAATCGCCAACAACAGGAGAATCGCTGCGAGCGCCACGCTCAGAAGGATGAGGTGAACCGGCCGGCCCAGGGCCAGCGCCGCGGATCGGCGCACGGTGTTGCGCGCAGAGACCCACGGGGAGTCGGGCACCGGTCCGAACACACCGCTCAGCTCAGCCGAAAGAATGGGAGCTTGAAGAAGGGCTGCAAGATACCATACAACAGCCACTCCGAGGACTGCCCATCGCGCGGCGGAGTCGCGGTAGTAGATTGCGTTCGCGCTCAGAAGCAGCGCGACGACAGCGTGGAGAAGGCACAGCACGGCCCCCGGCCTGAGCAGGCGTACTGCCCACCGGGCTGCACCCGCCTCGCCCTCCTCGGGAGCGAGGTGCAGCCGAGAGGCAGCGCCTCCCGCCCAGCACCAGCCCGGCCAGAGCAGCGCTGCCGCCGCCGATGCGCCAACGACCAGTGCCAGGGGCGAGCCGACCCTGACCGCGGACACGAGGGCCTCGGCCGCGGCCAGGAGTCCAACGGACCAGGCGGCACTCAGCAGAATGGTGAACCCGGGTCGCTCCCAGCCACTGCGAATGCCCTGCCACGCTGAGGCCCAGCCGATGGCGAGAGGCGACGATGCGCGATGCGAACCAGTTGGACCGAGGGCAGGAAGTTGGTTCCCGGGTAACATACCGATTACATTCGCCCTGCGCGGTGTCGACTCCTTCCGCATCCGCACCGCCGCCGGCACGCAAAACGCCGCCGGGGCGTGCGGTTGGCACGGCCCCGGCGGCGAGTACCGATTACGGCGTGGTTCAGCAGGAACTACTGGGTAGCAAATGCCGTGACGTAAACCTTTACGACGTCTTCGGTCCCAAGCTCCGAATTGACCTTTGCCTTGATCTCCTCTTTCAATGCCTCGCGCTTCTCCGGTGGTTCAAGTTCTTTGAGCTTCTTGCCGCTCAGTACCGTCAGCACAGCGTCGCGGATCGGCGCGACATGCTCCTTCATCTCCTCCTCTGTCAGGCCCTTCTTGAGTCCGAGAGCGAGGGAGACCTTCAAGTAGTGGTCGCCGCCACCTGCGCAATT
>JBBRJW010000707.1:0-2290 GCA_038218705.1 Chthonomonadales bacterium
CGCATCGCGCTTCCTGCCGGGGTCCGAACGCTCTCCGTTCTCTACTATGTCGATCGCGCGGCTGCAGCGCCCCCGGCACCCCCACGGGTCCGCACCCGGGAGGGGGCGGTGGTCCCGCCCACGGGCCCGGCCGCGCTGGCCTGGCAGGAGTGGCCCCCGGTGACGGGCGCGCGCCTGCTGATTGCGCAGTACGCGCCGCCCGCCGGGTGCCGGTCGGTGGAGGTGGCCTGCCTGGCCCGCAAGGGCGTGCCCGCAACGTCGGCCACCGCATTCACGGTGCTCTGCAGCTCTCCGGGCCTGCAGATCGATCAGGGGGCGCTGGATCTCGCTCTCGCCGGGGGGCAGAAGGAGCTGGCGCAATTGGAAGCCTCGGACCGGCTCGCCTTTGAGCTGCGGTTTGTATCCGCGCGGCTGCCGGCGGGTCGAGTGGCGTCCCTCCCTCGCGGAACCGGCTCCAGTCCGGCCGAGGGGCCGCTTGGCCGGGGAGGCTTCACCCCGAAAATCAAGCAGCTGACGCCCGAGGAGATGGTGGACGCGAGCGTTTTCAACCCCGAGCAGACGCCGGTGGCGCTCTGGCTCGGCGGTGAGGAGTACCAGGGCGCGGTGCGCGCGCCCGGCGATTTCTCGGCCGCTCTCGGGCGCTACATCGGGCAAGGCGGCACGCTGGTGCTGCTGGCGGGCCAGCCCTATCCCATGTACTACGATGCGGAGCCCGGCAAGCCCCTGGAAGTGACGCCGATTCCAAAGGCACTCGGTTTCGAGCTTACGAACGTCATTGAGAGCACCCTCCCCGAGCGGCTGACGGTTCGGCCAGCGTCGGGCCAGAAGGCGCTCCTCGATCTTCCGGGACCGTTCGCATATCCGGAGGGCGATCTTCGCCTCCGCTCGCCCGTCCGCGCGAGCTTCCCAATAGGGTCCGATTACCAGTCGCTCTATACCGTGGTGGGTGCCTCTGGCAAAGTATACGGCGATGCAGCCGGCCTGTTGACCCTGGCGCCGGACGCGCAGGGCAGGCGGGGGCGCATACTCTACGTTGGGAGCCTGCTGCTTCACGACGCGGCCCATGGCCCGCTGATCATACGCGCCCTGCTCCGCTGGATTCGCAATGAGGTGAACCCGATCGCGGCCTCCATGCCGGCGCGCTCGCCCGGGATCGTCGGGCTTTGTGGCCCGCCGGCGCAGCCGTTTGCGTTCGGCGCAGACCTCTCGCTGGCGGGCAAGGTTGAGGCTGCTGGGATCCGGTACAGCGATGCCGGAAAGCCGCGAGACATCTTCGCGATCTTCCGCGATCATGGCGTGCCGTGGGCGCGGTTCCGACTGTTTGTGAACCCCGACGGCACGAGCGGGCAGGTGAATACGGAGGAGTACACGCGGGCGCTGCTGCTGCGTGCGAAGCGGGCAGGCTTGAAAACGCTGCTCGACTTCCACTACTCGGACGACTGGGCCGACCCGGGCCACCAGCACATTCCGCGGATGCTGGCCGGCAAGACCCATGAGGAGGCCACCGCCTGGGTTGGGAGTTACACGCGCGCCGTGCTGGAGCGGTGCCGGGCGGTGCACTGCCTGCCGGACGCGGTGCAGGTGGGCAATGAGATTATGGCGGGGATGATGTGGCCGGACGGCGGTGGGCCCCTCAACGACACTTCGTGGCCGCGCTTCGCGGATCTGCTAAAGGCGGGAACGGCCGCCGTGCGCGCAGTCAGCCCCGCGCTCCGCATCGTGATCCATGTAGATCGAGGCGGGGATGCGGCAGCCTGCCGATCGTTCTATGACAGGCTCGCGGGCTACGGAGTCGACTTCGATGTGATCGGTCTCTCCTACTACCCTATGTGGCACGGCGGGATGGGCAAGCTGCGCGAGAACCTGGACGGCCTCGCGGCCCGCTACCACAAGCCAATCTGGGTGGTGGAGACCGCGCACCGCTGGACGGGCGCGGACGAGCCCCAGTCCGGCTTCCCCTCGACGCCGGAAGGACAGACTCGCTTCTTTGAGAGCCTGTCTCAAGTTATTCAGGCGACGTCAGAGGGGTTGGGGCAGGGCCTCTTCGTCTGGGAGCCGGATTGGATCGACGGGGAAAAATGGGGTCTCGGCCAGTGGGCGCATGACTGGGAGGAGCGCGCCTTCTTCGAGCCCGATGGTTCGGCGCTCCCGGTGCTGACCTCCCGACATCGCAGCGCGCTCTGACGGACGCGCATCGCCCGGTAAAGCAGCCTAGGCCCCTTTTGCGGGTACAATTTGAGTGACCGCTTAGCCTGGAATTGAAAGGGAGAACCGATGTCGCTGCAACTGC
>JBBRJW010000708.1:0-2283 GCA_038218705.1 Chthonomonadales bacterium
CCACCAATGAACATAACCCGGATAACGTCGGCGTGCACGAACGCTCAGTTCCCGTGTCCGGGGGCGATATCACGGTTGAGCTGGCGCCTCACTCGCTCAACGCGATAGAGATTGCAGGTGCAGCGGGAGAGGAGCGGAAGCCATGAACCGGCGATCGTTTCTCGCGCTTATGAGCGCGCTTCCGGCGGCGAGCGCCGGGGCTGCGCGGCAGACCGGTGGCAGCTTCGTCCAGGTGTCCAAACGGAATTCGCGCTACCTGGAGGCGGTTGGGCGCTCCTATATTCCGATCGGACTCAACCTGATCTACCCACCGTGGCCCAGCGCACAGCCAACTCCGGACGAGCGACTTGCTGAGCTGGATCGCTGGCTCGCTCGCCTCGCTGCAAACGGGGGCAACTACATCCGCATCTGGCTCGGAGATGAATTCTACGATCTTGAGCCGCAGGCTGAGGGGAATTTCGACGAGACTCACGCGCTTCGCGTGGAGCGAGCGCTCGTGAGCTGCAAGCGGCATAACGTGCGCGCCAAGTTAACCATTGAGCACTTCCGGTCGATCGGCGGCGGCTCACAGTCGTGGGCCGACAGGCCCATCCATAACAAGCTGCACAGAGGAAGCGCCACCACTGTTGCAGAGTGGCTGGCGGGAGAGACTTCGCGCGCCGCGTTCCGGCGCAAGCTGGAATGGCTTGCAAAGCGATTCGGCGCACGCCCGGAGATCTACGGCTGGGAGCTATGGAACGAAATCAACGCAGTACAGTCCGGCGACTACCTCGCCTGGACCAGGGCGATGCTGCCCGAGCTCCATCGGCTATTCCCCGAGAACCTGGCTCTCCAGAGCCTCGGCAGCTTCGACGGCGACTACGCGCGCAAGGAGTACGCAGCGCTCAGCACAATGCCGGGTGAGGATGTGGCGCAGTTGCATCGCTACCTCGACCCGGGAGCGCGCCTGCCCGTATGCCACGGGCCAATGGACATACTCGCTGCAGACGCCGTCCGTGAGCTCCTCGCCATGACGCCGGACCGCCCCGTGGTGCTTGCGGAATCGGGCGCGGTGGAGGCCAACCACGCCGGGCCCTCGAAGCTCTACGCGAAAGACACCCTCGGCACGCTGCTCCACGATGTGCTGTTCGCGCCGTTCTTCGCTGGAGCCGCCGGACCGGGCCATATCTGGCACTGGGACCACTACGTCGAGAAGAACAATATCTGGTGGCAATTCGGCCGCTTCTCGCGCGCTATCGCGGGATTCGACCCGGTCTCCGAGGCTCCGCAGCCCGAGTTCGCCGAAGCGCACGGCTGCCGGATCTATACCCTCCGCGGACGTCGCACGTCGCTTATCTGGCTGCGCGACTCGGCCAGCTCGTGGCGGGAAGAGCTGCAGGATGGGCAAGTCCCTGCTCCTGTTCATGGCGTCTCGCTTGCACTCACAGGGCGCACCGCCCGGGCCTACGACCCTTGGGCGGACCGCTGGACCCCGCTTACGGTTCAGAGCGGCCGGGCCGCGCTGCCGGATTTCACGCGCTCTCTCGTGGTGCGCGCCACCAACAGTTAAGGACCAATTCGATGACACCCGCACTTCGCACGCCGCTTATGGTGCTGGCTGGCCTGTTTGCCGCCGCCAGCCTCTCCGCGGCGACGCTCTTTGTTTCGCCGCAGGGAGCCGATGCGCACACTGGCGCTGGGCCGGACCCGGCCCATGCTCTGCGGACGCTTCAGGCCGGCGTCAGCCGACTGCAGCCGGGCGACACGCTGCGGGTGCGCGCGGGAGTGTACCGTGAAACGGTCATCTTTCCGCGTTCGGGCGATCAGGGCCGGCCTATCACCGTGCAGCCTTTCGGAGATGGAACCGTAACGGTCTCGGGCTGTGACATTGTGACGGGATGGAAGCCGGCAGCCGCCGGGCGCTGGTCCGCTCCGATGCCATGGACCCTGGGGCTCGGGAGGAATCAGGTGTTCCAGAACGGCGCGGTCCTCCTGGAGGCGCGCTTTCCGAAAATACCGGCCCCGTCACTGCGAGCCTATGTTGCAGGCCTCAGCCCGCTCTGGCCCACCTTCGGCGAGTTCTCCATTCCTCACGAGACTGCGAAGGCGCAGCCCGGGCGCATCGTGAGCAAGCTTCTCCTCGGACAGCCGAAAGACTACTGGAAGGGCGCGCTCTACTCTGGAGTCCACGATGAGGGCTGGTCCGGCCAGTCTGGAGTGATCGAGAGCTCGCGCTCCGGCGAGATCCAGGTGGGAGTTCGCACGCAGGGCTGGTGGTTTGCGAGCGAGCAGGGCGATGAAGAG
>JBBRJW010000709.1:0-2280 GCA_038218705.1 Chthonomonadales bacterium
CATACTCTTAAGTCTGTTTGCGACCTGGCATCTGCAGGGTCGCAACCCTCTACTCGCCTGCCAGGAGATGCTCACAGGGCGCGTGTGCCCTGCGCCACCGTCTGCCTGACGTATCCGTACTCACTGAGTCTGAACTGTTACTTCTCGGGGCCGGCCTTGACAAACGGGCCTGCAAGGCAGTATGATAGGAAGCCATAGGGGGCGTTCGCGCCTTCTTCCGAATCCATTTTGGGCGCATCGCGCCGCAGGAGGTTGACCGTGCGAATTCGAGCCAAAGAGATCCGCATCCGCCGTAAGCGGCACGCCGAGGCGATCAACGCCGAGATCAAGGCCGCTAAGGCGGCGCGTCCGGCCTCCTCGCGCCCCGCAGCACGCCCGGCTGCCCGGCCTGCGGCCCGCCCGGCTGCGAAGCCCGCAACGCCGCGCGCCCCGCGCGCGAAGGCGGCACCCGCGGAGACTCCCGCCCAGTAGGTCGCGGAGTGAATCTGGTAACCTCTGGAGCCCCTGCATTCTGACGAAGGATGCAGGGGCTTCTGCGCTCAGGCCCGATGCGCGCTAGCCCGCCGCCGCGAGGTAGCCCTGGAAGAGCACTTCGGGCATCGGGTTCTCCAGCCGCCATTTTATCTGCATGGGAGCGTCGCCGCAGTGGCTCACGTAATTGGCCAATCCCAGACAGGTGTATGGCGAGGTGCGGCCTTCGGCCAACTTCTGCTCGCGCACAAAGAGAAGCACCTTCGATCCTCGTTCTGTATGGTGCATGTAGCGCTGGCCGGTTGGTTGCGCTGCGCGCGTGGTCGACTGCGACTCCCAGTGAAAGAGTTCCGGGGAGATTGCATAGTCCTGGTAACGGGTCGTGGGCGAGAACTCCTGTTCGGTCTTTCGGAGGGTAACCATCAGCGCATCAATGGCCGGGTCCTTCGCGAAGTAGACGCCCTCGCGAACATCGCCTGGCGATTCGTGGCCGAGAGCTGCCAGGAGCTCGTCTCGTGAATAGTCGGCGTGTAGCGCAAGCGGAATCTGTGAATCAGGGAAGATCCGCGGTGTGAGGCGATCGGACCGTGCGTCCAGGATGCCCATCAGGTCGGCAATCTCCTCGCGCAGCGCCTCCTCCTTCCAGAATCGCTCGATGGCTGCGTCGAGCGCCGGCCACTTCACGTCATTGAAAAGGCCAAACAAGAGCATGAAGAGCATACGGCGCTCCTCCGCCTTTAGCGCCCGCGTTGTGGGCGCATTTCGCTCGCGCAGAACGCTCCGATAGAACTCTGTGCGCATCCCGTCGTCGACGTGAAGCAGTCGGGTTATACTGCTGCCGGCTTTTGCCTCATCGTCGGTCGCCGTCCCGAGCTCGCCCCGCGCTTCGCGGCAGAGCTCGGTAAAGTATCGCTTTGGACGATAGAGGTCCTCTGGCTCGATGCTCGTCTCTTCCAGAAAATGAGGGAGGGTTACTGGCCGGCCGCCGGCCGAAAGAGAGCGTATCTCGCTTACAAACTGCTTGCGGGTGTTAGGTACCGCCTTCTTGATGTTCGCGAGGACGGCGGCCTGGGTAACACTGTCGAGGCGAATGTCGCAGCCGGATGGCAGGGACGGGAAGCCCCCTGCGATCTGTTTCTGGAGTTCGGAGCGGCTGAAGCCGGTCATGGCCCGGTAGCGCATGTCGAACCGGAAGTTTTGGTTCTGGCCGCCGATGAAGTCGAGAACCGTCAGGCAGGACTTGCCTTCACAGAGGCGAAGTCCTCGGCCGAGCTGCTGGATGTATACGGTTGCACTCTCCGTTGGACGCAGGAAGAGCACCGTGTCGACCTCCGGGAGGTCGATCCCCTCGTTGAAGATGTCGACAACGAACAGGATACAGATCCTGCCCTCTCGAAGGTCCTTTCGCAGCTGGCCGCGCAGGTCATCGTCCGTGGTGCTGGAGAGAGCAGCACACGGTACGCCTGTCAGCTCAAATTGGGCGGCCATGTATTCGGCATGCGCAATGCTGACGCAGAAGCCCAGCGCGCGCATGGTGCGCCAGTCCGTCACGATCTCCTGAAGGTTCTGCAGCACAAGCTTCGCTCGGTTCTCCCCGCGGCCGACGTATTTCGCCTCCAGCTCGGAGACATCGTACTTCCCGCCCTGCCATTTAAGGTCCCCAAGGTCCTCCCCATCATTTAACCCGAAGTACTGGAACGGACAGAGAAGCCCCTGCTGCAGCGCGTCCCAGAGCCTCAACTCAACCGTGCTCTCTCCTCCAAAGAAGTCGCGCACGTCGCCACCATCCGCGCGCTCCGGCGTTGCGGT
>JBBRJW010000710.1:0-2275 GCA_038218705.1 Chthonomonadales bacterium
ATGCCGCGATTCACGCGCGACGGGTAGCAGTAGAAAACACGAATCCAGCGTGCCCCCTCGATCGCGGAGAGCGCTGTCAGCAGCTCCGGAAGCGCCATTCGGCCATAAAGATCATAGCCGTACTGCGTCGAATCCTGTGCGATCAGATTGAGCTCACGAACCCCCAGGGCCACCAGCGCCTCGGCCTCGGCCACAACCTTCTCGATCGGCTTCGAGACGTGCCCGCCCCGGAACGAGGGAATGGCGCAGAAAGTGCAGGCATGGTCGCAGCCCTCTGAAATCTTCAGGTAAGCAGTCCAGGGCGCGCCCATCCGTACCCGTGTTGGCTCGTCGACCCATCGGTGGTGCGGCCGGTCGTTCACGACCATCAGCTGATCGGTCCGGATCAGCGCCCCGCCCACGGTCCCGGTGATCTCGCCCATGCGTCCGGTGCCGAGAAAGGCGTCGACCTCCGGCATCGCTTCGGCCAGCTCCTTCGGATAGCGCTGCGCCAGACACCCTGCCACCACCACGCGGCTCACCTCGCCGCGCTCCTTGCGCTGCAGGGCCTCCAGAATCGTATTGACCGATTCCTCCCGCGCCGCATCGATAAAGCTGCAGGTATTGATAACGATTACATCGGTATCGGAACTAACCGATGCCGGATCGTGGCTCGCCTCTACCTGATAGCCATCGCGCGCCAATACGCCCAGCATCTCCTCGGAGTCGACCTCATTCTTGGCACATCCGAGATTAATAACGCTTACTTTTGCCATAAGATATTAGGATGCAAAACTGCCAAACAAGCGCCGTGAGAGCTCCGTCTCCAGCAGATGCTCTGGGTCGCAGGCGCATTTCAAAGCACGCATCTGTTCAATCGCCGCCCCGCCCAGATAGGCGCGCGCCGTCGCGGCGTCGAGCGTGCTGTCCTTGGCAAAGTAAAAGCGGCCGCCCGCCTCTACCACCTGCTTGTTGAGCTGCGCCGCCAGCTCAACAAGGCGCTTGCGATTCCGCCGAGTGATCGGGAAGTCGAGCGCGAGCGAGTAGCCATCCACCGCGTGCGACATCAGAAACTGGTCGCTCCGGTGCCTCTTAAAGACACCCAGGTAGGGAATGATACCCCACTCGTGACAGGTTTCCAGTTGGCGATTGTAGCAGGCCTCCGCCGTGGCTGCCGGCACAAAACTTTGAAACTGGATGAGCCCACCCGGCTTGTAGACGAACTTCCAGTCCGGCACATAGTCGAGCAGAAACGCGAATGCAGCATGCGATTGAACGACAACCTTGTGATTGCCGATCGAATTCGATGCCGTGAACTTCGCCCAGTTGATGAGGCGCATTCCGAGATCATTCGAGAACGGCTTAATCAGGCGCCACATGATCGACTTCGGGATAATGCCGAAGAGTGTTCCCGGCAGCTCCTGATTCTCCACGCGGAGCGTCTGCGCCGGGTTCTTATCTGCGCCCTCGGGCAGATAGAACGCCTCATGGACCTGTCCCCGGCCCCGGTCCTTACCCCGCGCAAAGCAATCTATCCAGCCGACCAGATAGTCTGCCCTCTCCATGCGCGCTTCAAATTCGCGGATAATCTCGCCGAACGAGTGGGTCGAGAAGGCATTCACCTTGAGCAAGCCCGAGTGGACCCGATGCATCCGGATCGCGATCTTCGTAAAACAGCCGAGCATACCGAATCCGCCGATAGCTGCGCGGAAGAGCTCCACATTCTCATCGAGTGAGCAGTGCCTGGTCTCACCGGTCGGCAGCAGAATCTCGAACCAGCTCACATGCTCGCCCAGCGGCCCTTTTCGGAAATTGTTCTTCCCGTGGAAGTTCATTCCGAGCGCGCCGCCCATCGTCACGAACATCGTGCCCGAGACCACGGGGGGCCACCAGCCATCCTCGATCACGTATTGCCAGAGCTGCCGAAGGGTCACGCCCGGCTCAACCACAATCAGGCCGCTGGCCGGATCCCACTCCAGGATCCGGTTCATCCGCGTCAGGTCGAGGCAGAGGTTTTCGCCCAGCATCGCGGCATCGCCGTATGATCGCCCCGCGCCACGCAGCGCCACCTTCAGGCCGTGGGCCCGTGCGATGGCAAATACTTCCTCGATCCCCTCCAGAGTGCTTGGCCGGTAGACATAGGAGAGCACAGAGCAATTCATGCCCCAGCTATCCACGCGCTCCAATCGGTCGGAGCGCACGGGCGCGATACCCGCGCTCTGTCCGCACGAATGCGCCACTGGCTCTGGAATAACCGGTGATGCAGCGCCACTCTGAATGGTCTCGACAGCGCTCA
>JBBRJW010000711.1:0-2271 GCA_038218705.1 Chthonomonadales bacterium
CCACGACCTCCTTACGCAGGCGACCCGAATCGAAGCTTCGACCGATTCTGTCTCCGCCAAGGCCGTTCTCGAAAAGCTGGTTCCCCTGCTGCAGGCGACGACCGGCGGCCGCAGAGTCTCCTGTTCGGTCGACGACCTGCAGTTGTCCATTCAGGAGAGCGCCTCGGTGGCGCTGCTCATTTCGGAGCTAGTCTCCAACGCTGTCAAGCACGGTACTGGCGATATCGGCGTGGCGCTGACGGTGGGAACCGCGTCGGCGAGGCTGGAGGTGTCCGACGACGGCCCCGGCTTCCCCCCGGATTTCGACTGGCAGACGGCGGCGAATACCGGACTGAACCTCATCGACAGCACCGGCCGCCACGACCTGCGAGGCGCAATTTCGTACGGAAATCGGAGCGAAGGCGGAGGGCGGGTGGTGGTGGAGTTTCCGCTGCCCGGTTTTTGTGAGGAAGTGAGAGGGTGACGGTAGGGGCGAAAGGTTTTTCGCCCGTATGAAGGCGAACGTTTTTTCGCCCCTACGCCTGGGATCGCGCGGGCAGAATCCCATCCTCTGCGCTTCTCTGCTTCCTCTCCGGATAGACCCGGCTTAGAATCGCTTGAGCAGGGCTACGCCGGCGATCAAGAGGGCCATGCCGAGGAGACGGCCGGGCGATATGGGGTGGCGCTCCAGTCCCAGGAGGCCGAAGTGATCGAGGGCGAGCGCCATTACCATCTGGCCTGCCACGGTGAGACCGGCCATGGCTCCGACGCCAAGCTTAGGGGTCGTGATGACCACCGCGGCGACGTAGAAAGCGCCGAGCGCCCCGCCGAGCCAGGCCCAGGCCGGAACATGCAGGAGCGTGCTCGCCTGCGGGATTTGGGCTCGCACGATGAGGCAGTAGGCGAGAATAAGCACGGTCCCGGTAGCGAACGACGAGAGCGTCGCGAGCGCGGGATGACCCAATTCTTTGCCGAGACGCGAATTGATCGCCGCCTGGACCGCGATGACGCATCCGGCTCCCAGAGCGATCCAGACCCAGCTCATCTTATGATCTCCCGGCCCGGCGGCGTCAGCCTGCAAACGGCGGCCTTGTGTATCCGCGTCCGAACGGCTCTTCGGGGCGCTTCCATTCTCCCAGGAGCGCGCGGCGCAGCGGAGTGGTCCGCTCCAGGAACGCCGGATCGTTGCCCTTCCGGTCGGAGGGGACGAGCCACGGCGGCGCATAGACCATGTGCTGGATGAACCGGGGATAGTCGCGCTGGTTGCACGTGCCGCAGTGGTAGACGCCCTGGTGAAACATCAGCGCGTCGCCGGGCTTCCCGAGGATGACCTCCCGAATCGGCAGATCGCTCGCGCCGCAGTCCTTCGTCAGCGGAACGGAGCTGTTGTGGCTGCCGGGAATCATCACCATGTTGCCCATATCCGGCTCGGACTGGTCGGTGAGGAAGAACCCGACGCGGAGCTGCACGAGCGGCGTGGGGGTGGCAAGGCGGCGGAATTCGTAGACGCCGGAACCGTCCTGGTGCCAGCCTCCGCCTTTGAAACCCGGTGGCGAAACCGTACACCAACTGCTCTGCAGAATGAAGTAGTCGCCGAGCAGTGCCCGCACCTTGGGAAACACGGAGGGGTGGTCGATCAGTAGCTCGATTGCGGGCTCTGCCTCATAGGCCGCGCCGATCTGCCGCCACTCCTCCGGCGGGTGCGGCGCGTGGAGGCGCTTTGCGGCCTCCAGGCAGCCGTCCACCTCCCGCGGCGTCAGCGCGCCGGGGATCACCAGGTAGCCGGTGACGTCGAACATGAACCGCTCCGTATCGGTAAGGGGTCCGGGCTGTGCCAGTGGCGGCATCGTCTACTCCCTCTCGCAAAGATTTACAGGGCGGAATGCCCTCGCAGCCAATAGTATAGCTGCCCCATCCGGGAATTTCAATGGCTGCAAAAATCCGTGTAGAATAGTGACGCTTGGATCACAATGCGGAGATTGAGGTAGAGAAGCCATGGATGAAGTCGCGCGGTACAATATTGAGCGATGGCAGGGGCTGGCGGATGCGGATGCGCTCTTCACGCGCCCTTCGCTCGGCCTGACGCCGGAGAGTGCGCGCGAGGCGGTGAACTCGGAGGGACTGCTGGGAGAGTTGGAGGGCAGGGACGTCCTGTGCCTTGCCGGAGGCGGGGGACAGCAGTCGGCCGCGTTCGGGCTGCTGGGCGCCAATGTGACGGTGCTGGACCTCTCGGAAGCGCAGCTTGCGCGCGACCGGCAGGCCGCGGAGCACTACGGCCTCCGCGTGCGGACG
>JBBRJW010000712.1:0-2263 GCA_038218705.1 Chthonomonadales bacterium
TAACGAAGCAAGTCGCACGGATGCTCCTCGTCGCTGGGCTGCGAGAGGTGGTTGTCGTGGTAAGTTACGTTGTAGATGTTCACGCCCACCCAGTCGGTCGCGTCGTCCCCGGGATAGTAGCTTGGAATCGACCCGACCGGCGATTCGTAGGGGCACCAGACCATGGCGACATTCGGCGCTCGCGACTTCATCACCCTCGCCACGAGCCGGAACGCCTTGCGGTACGCTGCCGGGCTCCTGTGGTAATTGGTCCATGGACCGTTCATCTCCGACGCGAACCGCAGAAAGATCCGGGCGTGCGAAAGCGCCATGGAATCGGCGAGCTTGCGCAGGTAAGCGTCGTCCTTCACGCGGCTCAGGCCATCATTGGGCTCCAGGGCGATGTGGACAAACTTGTTGCGCGCACCCAGCCAGCGTACCCAATCCATAGGGAGGGGGCGGCCGTATCCAAGGTAGAAGAAATACATGGAGTGGGCCTTGCCAACGATGGCTTCAAAGCCAGCCGGGTCCTGGTGGTCCGTGCGATTCTGGTCGTAGATGCGCTTCTTAAGCGTACCGTCGAAGTCAATGTACGCACCGAGATAGCAGCCCGTGGCGGGCTCGTACTTTGCACTGGTGTTGCGGGCTTTAAGCTCGGCCGGCGAGAGCGTGCGCGTAATGGTCAACATCGCCTCCGGACGGCCGGGACGAATATCGGGTATTGCAGATGCCGCGGGCACACCGGGGGAGATAAGCGCTGACACGATACAGAGAAGCGCAGCCACGGAAGAGGCCGCGCGGGGCGGATGGGTCACTCGGCGCACTCCTCAATCTCGATCGTGATCGGCCCTGGCCGGCGTCCCTTGCGGCGTGCACGGCGGGCAGAGAGGCTCGCCGTAAGAGCGAGATTCGGGTGATACATGCGAAGCGCAAGCAGGTCCCGGTAGGGGTTGTAGTGGCAGAGCGCCTGCAGGCCCAGCATGCGCGCGACCTCCAGGGAGTCGTCCTTCGATCGCGGATTCGTCTTTCCGTCCAGGCAGCGGCGCTCCGTCATCTGGTAGCGCGGGCACTGCCAGCAGCTCATCCTTCGTGGTGGCATGGAGGCGGCTCCTTCGGAAGCAGCGAGGTACACTATTCTACCACCTACAGGGCTTCCCGAGATGGAGCCTGTTCGGCAGGTATAATAGGGCAGAGGAGACCCGATTGTCATGCCCGATTCGCCCACGCCGGCCCTAACCGAAGTGCTTCCCGATGAGGGGCTCCATCCGCTGCTGCGCGGGTTAAACCCGGTGCAGCGCGAAGCGACACTCCATTTCGAGGGTCCTCTGCTGCTCTTTGCGGGCGCAGGAAGCGGCAAGACGCGGGTCCTGACGCACCGCGTCGCGTACCTCGTTGCCGAGCATCATGTATCGCCTCGCAACATCCTCGCCGTTACCTTTACGAATAAAGCCGCCAACGAGATGAAGAGCCGCATCGCCCGGCTCGTGGGTGACAACGTGGCACGGCACCTGATGGTCGGCACGTTTCACGCGGTCTGCGCGCGCCTGCTGCGTGAGTATGGCGACCGCGTTGGCCTTGGCCGCGATTTCCTCGTGTACGACGACAGCGACCAGCTCGTGGTGCTGCGCGAGTGCCTCCGAGAACTGAACGTAGATGACCAGAAGTTTCCGCCCCGGCCCATCCTGAACCGCATCAGCCAGGCGAAGGAGAAGCTGATCAGCCCCGATCAGTGGCATCAGCACTACGATGGGTTCTACGAGGACCTCTGCGGCAAAGTCTACCCGCTCTATCAGGCGAAATTGCGGCAGAACAACGCGCTCGACTTCGACGACCTCCTGCTGGAGACCGTGCGGGTTCTACAGGTGAGCCAGGAGGTGCGCGAGCGCCTTCAGGATCGCTTCCGGTTCCTGTTGGTGGACGAGTACCAGGATGTTAACTATGTGCAGTACAAGCTCCTCCACATTCTGGCGGAGCGGCACCGGAACCTCTGCGTGGTGGGCGACGACGACCAGTCCATCTACCTCTTCCGCGGGGCGGACGTTGGCCTTATTCTGCAATTTGAAGTCGACTACCCGGATGCGAAGGTTCTGAAGCTGGAGCAGAACTACCGCTCCACAAAGAACATTCTGGAAGCTGCCCACAGCGTCGTGAGCAACAACGTCGGCCGGAAAGATAAGAAGCTCTGGACCGACAACACCCACGGCACCCCTCTTACCCGCTACAATGCGCGGGAGGAGCAGGAGGAGGCGGTCTGGATTGCGACTCACATCCGCGAGGACGTGAA
>JBBRJW010000713.1:0-2260 GCA_038218705.1 Chthonomonadales bacterium
CGCATGGGCTTGGGACGCACTCCAATGGGGTTTTCGAGATCGCGCTTGACGGCGGGTCCACGCGCTTCACCGCATGGGTCGGCATTGACGACGAGACGGCCGGAAAAGGGAGCGTTCAGTTCGCGGTTCTTGCCGATGGAAAGTCGCGCTTCCAGAGCGGCGTTATGCATGGCCGCGACGCGCCGAAGCGCATCGACATCGACGTCACCGGCGTGAGGCGGCTCACCCTCCTGGTAGAAGATAACGGCGATGGCTTTGAGTTTGACCACGCGGTATGGGCAGAGGCCGAGCTCGAAGTAACTGGCGCGCGGCCCCATTCCGCGGCGACAGTCACTGTCGACCCGACGATCGCGCCTCCGGTAATCCCCGCCACTCCCCGCTTCACTTCGCCTGCCGTGATCGGACTCGCGCCCGGCGCACCTCTGCTCTACGCCGCGCGCGCGATCGGGGAGGGAGCCATCTCCTTTTCGGCTCGCGGTCTGCCATCCGGGGTGCACATGGACGGAAAGAGCGGGCTAATCACCGGCGCGATCGCGAAGCCAGGGGCGATTCGCGTGGAGCTGACCGCGCGAAACAGTGCGGGCGTCGCGCGCCAGACGGTCGTGATCCGTGTGGGCGACCAGGTGGCCCTGACGCCGCCGCTCGGCTGGAACAGCTACGACAGCTTCGGCGACGATGTAACCGAGGCCGAAGTGCGCGCAAACGCGGCCTACTTGATGGGGCACCTTGCGCCGTACGGCTGGGAGTATGTGATCGTCGATTACCGGTGGTATGACCCGCAGACCCATCGAGTGCCCAACAATCCCAACGCACACGCAGGGCAGGAGCTCTCGGCAGATGCAAACGGTCGGCTTGAGCCTGCGCCAAATCGCTTTCCCAGTGCGGCAGGCGGGAAGGGCTTTGGCCCTCTGGCAGAAGCCATGCATGCGCTGGGGCTCAAGTTCGGCATCCATATCATGCGCGGGATCCCCCGGCAGGCCGTCAAGGCGAATCTTCCGATTGAGGGGAGCACTTTCAGATGTGCCGAGGCTGCTAACACCGTGAGTATCTGCGGTTGGTGCCCGGACATGTTCGGAGTCGACGCGACGAAGCCGGCCGGCCAGGCGTGGTACGACTCGATTCTGCGGCAATATGCGCGCTGGGGCGTAGACTACATCAAGGTCGACGACATGAGCGCGCCCTATTCTGCGGGCGTGATCGCCTGCGTCCACAATGCCATCCAGAAGAGTGGCCGCTCCATCGTCTTCAGTCTCTCACCGGGCGATACCCCGGTGGATCAAGCCGCGCATGTGCAGCGAAACGCGAACCTCTGGCGGATATCCGGCGACTTCTGGGACGATTGGGGGGCTGTGAACCACCAGTTCGACCTGGTCGACCGGTGGAAGGGGAACGGCGGGCCGGGACGCTGGCCAGACGCAGATATGATCCCGCTTGGCCACCTTTCGGTCGGCGGCCGCTCCGTAGGGGGCGACCGCAAGACGCGGTTCACGCGATCTGAGCAGGTGACCATGATGAGCCTCTGGGCGCTTGCCCCTTCGCCCCTGATGCTCGGTATGAACCTGCCAGATAACGACGCATTCACCAATGCGCTGCTCACGAACGAGGAGGTGCTCGCCCTCAATCAGGATGCGCTCGGCGCGCAGGCAGCGCGCGTGAAGTCGCCGGAGACCGCCGGGCTGGAGGTCTGGGTGAAGCAGCTCTCCGACGGATCGGCCGCCATCGGCGTGTTCAACCGGCTGCGAGGCAGCGAGCCCATCACGCTGGACGCCGCACGGCTGCGGCAGCTCGGCCTCGCTGTCGGCGCAAGGACACCACGCATACGGGACCTGTGGCGTCGGGCCGACGTTAAGCTTCCGCTGAATGTAGCGGTCGAGCCCCATGGCGCAGTTCTGCTGCGGGTGACCCCCGGTTCGTGAGGCCGCGCGCTGGCAAGCGGTCCGGGCCCGGCCCGTGCTCGCCAGTTCCAGCGGGCCCGTGAGCGCGGTGTGGCCGCGGCCCCGCGCTCGCGCCGGTCCGCGGATGTGGCCAGGCACGTGCGCGGGCTGGAGCTAGCGCCCGAGGAACTGTGGAATGGGGAGGGGTGTTCCCGAGCCGCGCGGCGGAGCGGGCATCCGGGCGTTGAGCTCCATTCCCTGCGTGATGGCCTCTGCGGCCTCCTTCGATTTACCGACCCGCGTCAGCAGCGAGCTGAGCCGGAACCAGCGGCCGGGAGCAGGCGCGATCAGCGTGGCTTCGCGGAGCGTGGCAATCGCGCCACGAA
>JBBRJW010000714.1:0-2242 GCA_038218705.1 Chthonomonadales bacterium
ACGCCAACCATGTTCTGGCCGAGGTCAAATGTGTAGTGACCCGGAGCGGGAACCGTGAGCGCCCGGACGGGGAGGAGCTGGGTAATGCGGACCGGCTGTGTGACCTGGCCCTCCAGCGGAACCGGCTGCTCCTCCCGCGCAGCGGCGGGAGTCCAATCTGCATCATTGAACCCGGGAGAGTCCCATCCTTTCGCCTCCTGCCGCGCGTCGAAGCTCTCGCCCATCATGAAGTCCGATGAGAGAATGGCGCTGCGGTGAGTCTTCCAGGTGGAATCGGTAACCACCCGCTCGATCTGACCATCTGCATGCGTAACTTCGAGCTGCCCCAGCAGAGCCGGTATGGTTCCGTAGTGCTGGAACCCGCCGTTGCCGATGTGTCCGGCGTACCAACCACGCGCCAGGAGGGCCGCTATCGCGTTCTGCCCGGGCTTCAGCATCGACCCGACATCATAGACCTGATATCGGACGCGCTTGCTGTAGTCCGTCCACTCAGGCGCGAGAATGTGGTCGCCAACCCGATGGCCGTTGATCCGCATCTCATAGAGACCGAGGGCGGTTACGTAGAGGCGGGCGCTGGCGATAGGCGACCCCGAAATATGGATGCTCTTGCGAAGCGCGGGCACGATGTCTGCGCCCGCGGGCGCGGGGCGTCCCCAGACCCCCTGGCCAAAGCGAGCTACCAGAAGCGGCTGCGCCCAGCCTGCGCCATCGAATCCAGGCGACTGCCATCCGGCAGCGGCCGTGCTGTTGGCGCGCCAGGCGTCACCAGTAACCGATTCGCGCGCAGGCTCCCCCGCAAGTTTGAGGCTCATCCGCGCCGCAACGCCAGCCGCCGCTTCCACGTTGGTGGCCGCAAGGGCAACCACGTTCTCGCCGGGCTTCAGAAGCGGTGCAATCTCGTAGCTCTGCGGAGTGCGCCACCCGTCCTTCTGATTGAAACGCGACACCTCTTTGCCGTTCACCCAGAGGATGAAGCGGTCATCCGCAGTGATCGTCAGGCTCGCGCGCTCCAGGGCTGGCCCTTCGGGCAGAGTAAAGGCATACCGGAAAAAGCGCTCACCGGCCGGCGCGCTATCGCGCACATTGAAGCCGGGTTCCGGGGTCCAGATCCAGTTTGCGCCATCGAGGGAGCCAACAGCCGCGGCTCCAAAGGCGGATCGTCCGTCGATCCACTGCGCCTTCCAGTCATCGGCATGGAGCAGGCCCTCCTCCCAACGGGCGGGCTTCGACCAGCTTCCTGCGCCGCCGTTTACGTCCCAGGCGCGCACCGTCCACCAGCAGGCCTGCCGGGAGGCGAGCGGCTTTCCAGCGTAGGCGATCTGCGCACTCTCCGAGGAAACGACCTTGCCGCTATCCCAGAGGTCGGCCTGTCCGGCCGCCAGACGCGCCTTCGAGCTGGCGACCAGCACCTGAAACGCCGACTGCGCCTGATTCGGCCGGTCGTCGCGGAGGATCCAGCTCAAGCGAGGGGCGGATTCGTGGGTGCCCATAGGATTTACGAGATACTCACAGCGGAGGTCGGTGGCCGTGAGCGACGCATTTGCGGCAGCGGAGGCAGTTGAGACGAAAACCAGTGTGAGGAGTGCAAGGGATCGTGAAGTCGGACGCATCGGTGCTCCTTAGAAAAGAAGGTGCTGCCGGAGTACACGCGCGCCACCCTCAAGAGTTGGATCGAGTGTTCACCGGCGCCGGTGATTGTTCCTGCGCCATGGCGACTCGTATGGATATATGGAGTTGCTCACGCAGGAAATGCGCGATCGCGTTCGCGAATGGGATGCGCGGCGTAGGCCCCGGGACCCCGGCAGCCTTGAGAATCGCAGGTCAGGCCCTTGGGAGCAAGCAGACGAGCCCGGGCCCGTGTCGCTGGAACAGAATGGCCGGTACTGGCCGTCTAACCTATTGAACCGTTCCGATCGAGACGCCGCAACGATGCGGCGAGTTGACGCCATTGGGCGTCGTACCAGGAGAAATACGATGAACCGCTTCCAGCGTTCTATAACTACCGTTTTGACGGCAGCGTTTCTTGCACCACTTGCTGTACTCCCGATCGCTTCCCGGGCCAGCGAGGCGGGGAAGCGAAACACGACCCTGGGCCTTGGCGCTGCCACCGGCTATTTGTTCACGCGCCGGGGCAGCAAGGTACCCGCATTCATCGGCGCTGCGGGCACGGCGTATGCGTACAGCCAGTACCAGAAGGACATCAACTCCCGGCATCGCCGCGAACGAGCGGCGAGAGCCGCGC
>JBBRJW010000715.1:0-2227 GCA_038218705.1 Chthonomonadales bacterium
GGCCGTAAGCGCCGGTGGAAAAGAGAGGCTCCCCAGGAGCGCCAAATGGGCCGCGCCGGTCGCGGCGCGGACGTTCGAGGGGTACCCATGCATCGTGTGCGCTGCCAGGAGTGCGAAGGCCACCGCCTCCTTGGCAGAGTCCTCGATCCCGAACTCCAGGTGCGTGGTGAGCCGCGCAGGGGCAAGGCGCTTGCGCAGCCCTGCCACCAGAACGGGATTTGCCGCGCCGCCGCCGCCCAGTATCACCGTGGCCAGCCTGTGCCGGGGGAGGATCCAGCGATCGTAGGCCTGCCCTATCGACTCGACGGTCAGGGAGAGGGCGGTCGCCATCGCGTCGGCGTTGCTCCCCCTACGCCGGCGCACCTCGGCCAGCAGTCGCAGGGCGTAATCGCGGCCATACCGCTCCCTGCCGGTCGACTTCGGCGGCGGCGCGGCGAAGTAGGCATCGGCCAGAAGGTCGGCGAGCAGCACGCCGTCGGCTCGGCCCCGCCCCGCCAGCGCTCCGTTATGGTCGCACCGCTGCTCGCCCGCGCTCAGCTCAGTGGCGATGCCATCCATCACCATGTTGCCCGGCCCCGAATCAAAGGCGAGCGACTCAGCCGGATCTCCCCCGGGAGGGAGCAGTGTGACGTTCGCGATCCCGCCGAGGTTCTGGACGGACCGGGCCTCGACTGGATCGGAAAACAGGATCAGATCAGCAAACGGCACAAGCGGGGCGCCCTGTCCCCCTGCGGCCATGTCCGCGGCCCGAAAGTCTGCGAGGGTCAAACAGCCTGTGAGGTTGGCGATCAGTGCGGGCGTCCCCAGCTGCAGCGTGCCGCGTCCGGTCGTCCCGCCGATAGCCAATGCGTCGGGCTGATGCCAGATGGTCTGGCCATGCGAAGCGATGAGGTCGATCTCCTCAAGCAACACGCCCGCCCGAGCGGCCACGGCGGAGGCTGCGGCCGCAAACATGCGGGCGACTGGCTCCCCGAGTGCCACGATCTCCTGGAGCGGGGTGTGCGGGGCACAGGCGCGCAAAAGCGCGTCCCGCAGGGGATCGGGCCATGCCGTCTGGTGGGCGCACTCCACGCGCCAGCGCGGGGCGGATCCACTGACCAGCGCCACGTCAACAAGGGCAGCATCTATTCCATCCAGGGATGTGCCGGACATCAGCCCGATGATTAGCACTCGGCCTCTCCTCCGATCCTTGCCAGACGCACACTACCGTCCGTCAGTATCCATCTCTTCCCAGGCAACTTTGCCCGCCTTCAGCAGTCTCTTAACATGCTCCTGGCGCGCCGTGAGCTTCTCACTCCGGCGCCGAAAGGTCACCAGGACGACGCGGTCGTCCGAGATCTGAACGCCGTCGACCGGCCCTCCGAGCGGGTAGTAGTCCGCGCGATCATATGGGTAAGCGCTCGGGAGTCCGCCGATGGAGGCTCTCCCGCTCCGCGCACGGAGCCTCTCCTGCTCGAGCATCAGGCTCAGCAGAGCCACGCGCCGCTGAAGGTAGCGGAGGTAGATGCCGCCCCCGCCAACAAGGGCGATGGAGAGGTAGATAACAAACTTCGTCATGGAGCGTTCCCCGGTCCGCCGTTGCGTTTCCGCAGGCGCTTTGGCTATAATGAACTCTGCCCGCGTCACCAGGTGTTCGGGCACACGATTCGGCGCGGCGTTTTACTGCCCACTCAGGGAGAGCGGCGCGCCCAGAGAGAGGTGAATAGATTGCCGACGTATGGCTATCAGTGTACAGTGTGCAGGCACGAATTCTCCGTGTTTCAGAGCATGAAGGACGATCCGATCGCCTCCTGCACCGAATGCGGCGCGCCGGTAAAGCGGCTGCTCTATCCCGTGGGGGTAGTCTTCAAGGGCTCCGGGTGGTATATCAACGACTCCCGCAAGCCTGATCCAAAGGAGAGCGCGCCGGTCGAGACGGCGACGGAATCCGGCAGCGCCGATACGAAGAAGACCGAGACGAAGAGCGACAGTGCGCCTTCACCACAGCCCTCCAGCGAGTCATCACGCGAGTCCGCTCGCGAGCCCGCCCCGAAGCCTTCAACTCCGCCCGCGACCTCCTGACCGCCTTTACATCCGACCCGAAAAGCAGCCGCCCTGCTCCGTAGTAACACGGGGCAGGGCGGCTCAGTTTCGCGGTAGCTTCAGACGTGCTGCCTGCGGCGCGCTACTTGTTGCTCTGGATCATCAGGTGACCGGTCGCCGCGTCGTACGTGATCTTTACATCCAT
>JBBRJW010000716.1:0-2224 GCA_038218705.1 Chthonomonadales bacterium
GAGATGCGGCCCGCGAACTTGTTCGCGTCCTCGGTGAAGCTGGTCATGGCCGCGATCTGCGCTTCGGCGAGCGGCCTTACAGCCGGATTGGCCAGGATGGCCTCCTTACTCACCCAGCTCTCGGCCTGTGTGCCACCCCAGGAGCTGTGAAGAATGCCCACCGGAATCTTCAGCTCCTCCTGGAGACGCTTTGCGAAGAAGAACGCTACCGCGCTGAAGTTGCCGATGGTGGCCGGCGTGCAGACTTCCCATTTGCCGCCCACGCGCGCCTGCGGGGTGAGCGAGCCGACATTGTCGGCCGTATAAGTTCGGAGCAGGGGACGGTCGGCCTTCGCGACCTCGTCCGGGTAGACCGTGCCGTTGAACCGGAAGCCCATGTTCGACTGGCCCGATGCGAGCCAGACCTCGCCCACCAGCACATCGTGCAGGGCAATCGTGTTTGCGCCGGCGATGGTGAGCTCCGAGGGCGTCGCGCTGGCTTTCTCGGCGGGAAGGCGGGCCAGCCAGTGCCCGTCGGTGCCCGCGGTGACTTTCGTCTGCTTGCCATGGAAGCCGAGGGTGATCGTTTCGCCGGGGGCTGCATCGCCCCAGACCGGGATCGGCATCTCCCGCTGCAGCACCATGTGGTCGCCAAAGGGCGAGCCCGGCCGAACCTCGGCGCGTGCGCCGACTGCGCAGAGCAGCGCTCCGGTGATGAGCGCTCCCAGCGGTACCGATAGTGAGTGGTTCACTTCTCTCCTTCTCTCTGGCCGGCCGTCACTGCTTTGCGGCTGGCGGGTAGATCTCGATCTCGCTGATCTGCGCAGCGTTCGGGTAGACCGGGTTCGCCGATTGGCGGATCACCAGTCGGAATGTCTGAGTCACGATCGGCGCAAAGCGGGCCTCAAACTTGCGCGTATCGGTGTTGGCCTTCTGATCGAACAGCACGCGCTCTGCGCCGTCGACCGTGGCGACTCCCTGAAAGCTCGTCGGATAGCCGCCGGGATCTGCGAAGCGGATTACGATTCGGCCGATGCGCTCAGGCTTCGCGAGCTTCACCTGAATCCAATGCGGATGCGGAGTATCGAGGGAGGAGTGCCACCGGTTCGCGAAGCTCTCCTCGGTCGCTACGATGCCATCGATCACATTGGATGCTGGGCTTGGGTCCCGCACGAACTCGCTGTCCGCGGTCGCGGTCGCTCCCCGGCTCGCCAGCGCCAGGTCGCCCGCGCCCACGCGCTCCGCCGCCGGAACCGCCACGTCGCCCAGGATCGGGTAGCACGTAAACGCCTCATCCGCCACCTCCCAGTAGGGTATGAGCCAGTGGGCGGAGTCGCCATCAATCGCGAAGTGGAGCTTACCGCCTGATTCGGGGGTCAGGTGGCGCTTGATCTCTGCCGGGCCGAAGGCGAGCTTCGCGTCCTGCGCTGCGTGGTCCGTCCCGACCACGGCCATGAGCAGGCCCGTACTCGAGGGCGCAGCGGCCGCGTCCATACGCGGTCTCTGCGCCATGATAGGGCGTAACCTTCCACGCGGTCGGAAGGGTGAAAGCGACCGTGTCGCCGCTCTTCCAGGATCGCCCGATGGCCAGGTAGGTACCCGGTTTGCCAATTGCCGAGGGCGCTCCATTAATGCGCACTGCCATCGGTCCAGAGGCCCACGCCGGCGTGCGGAGATGGAGCGTAAAGCGCGCTGGCTTCGGCGCGCTCAGGCGGAGGGTGACCTTCGAGTCGAATGGGAAGCGAGTCTCCATGGTGAGCTGCAGCTTCTGCCTGCCCTGCATCCAGGAGATGTTGGATGGCGCGAACATATCGACGGTTATGCCGTCGTCCGCGAGCGAGTAGAGGTACTCCGGCAGCGAGCCCAGCAGGCGCGTTCCCTGTCCCTCGCAGCAGCTATTCGTCGTGATAGAGGTGGAGCTATCTTTGTGGCCGATGAGGTTGGCATGATAGCGGATCCCCTTCGTGCCCACCTGGTTGGCAAGCCCCACGTTGTAGATCGACTTCTCAATCTCGTTTACGTACTTCTCCTGATCCGGGTAGAGCTGATGGAAACGCTGGTTATACTTTGCCCAGAAGACGCTGCCGCAGAGCTCGCCGGTATGCCGATGGAGGAAGTTCGAGCCGGGTGGATATGAGTCTCCCTCGCAGATGGCGATGGACCCGCCTACATGCTCCCAATCGTTGTGGTATAGCTCCCAGCCGCCAGCGGCAGCATCGCCGTACTTCTTCGCGCCCGTGGCCCG
>JBBRJW010000717.1:0-2210 GCA_038218705.1 Chthonomonadales bacterium
AACAGCGGGCCGCTCGTGAACGCCATTCTCGACAAGGTCATCGATCACTTTGAATCGGATCCAGATGTAGACCTGGGCGAATGTGAGATGGAGCTGCTGTAAGGGCTAACTCGCGCGCATCCCGGTCTGGAATAGAGAGCAGGTTAGCAGATGAGCGTGAGGCAAGAGAAGATCCAGGAGCAGCTTGTCCAGGAAGTGAGCGAGATCATCCGGCGGGATCTCAGGGATCCGCGACTCGGCTTCGTCACCTTAACCGGCGCAGAGATTTCGCGCGACCTCCGGCATGCGCGGGTCTTCGTGAGCGTCCTCGGGGATGAGAAGGTTCAAAAGGAGAGCCTGAAGGCGCTGAAGAGCGCATCGGGCCTGCTTCGGGGCGAATTTGCGCGGCGAGCCCATCTCCGCGTTGCGCCCGAGATCGCGTTTGAGCTCGATGACGGCATTGCGCGCGGACAGCGTATCTTTGAGTTGCTCCATTCGGTCGAGGCAGATCTGAAGCCGGTCGAAGAGCTGACGGCCGCGGAAACGGTGGGCGACGAGACCGAATGAGAGGCGAAATTAAGCGGGCGGTCGAGGAGCTCTGTCGCGCGCAGAGGATCGTGATCGCGGGACACGTGAACCCGGATGGCGACTCGCTCGGCTGCGTGCTAGCGCTGACGCACGCGCTTCGCGCGATCGGCAAAGAGGTGGTCGCGCTCTCCGCGGATGGCGTGCCGGAAATCTACTCCTGGATGCCGGGCGCGAGCACCGTGGTCCAGGAGACGGAGCGGCGCGATTTCGACGTCGCGGTGGTCTGCGACGCAGGCGCTCTCTCGCGTATCGGCCGTGCCGGCCGGGCTGCGGTCGGCTCCGCTCCTAAAGTCATAGACATCGACCACCACGTCGCCGATGGCCCCTTTGGCGACATTCGGATCCTCGACGCGGGCGCCGCGGCCACCGCGGAGCTCATCTGGCAGGTGATCCGCGCGCTGAGCGTGGCGTCTGGCCTCGAGCTGGCCAGCGCGGAGGTCGCCACGTGCCTCATGACCGGTATCATCACGGATACCGGCTCCTTCCGCTTCATGAACGTAACGCCCCGCACTTTTCGCCTCGCGGCTCACCTTCAACAGCTTGGAGCGGTTCCCGCGCCCATAGCGGAGCTCGTCTTCGAGAATCGCTCGCTGGCAAGTATCAAGCTGCTTGGACGAGCGCTCGACTCCGTTCAGCTTTCCCCGGATGGGAGAGTGGCCTGGGCGCACATTACCGCGAAAGACTTCGCTGCCCTCGGAGCCTCGGATGCCGAGACCGAAGGCATTGTGAGCCACGTACGAGCGGTGAAGGACGTTCAGATTGGAATCCTCTTTCGGGAGATTCCAGGCAAGGCGATCCGTGTGAGCCTGCGCGCGCGCGACGGGATGGATGTAAACGCCGTAGCCGCGCAATTCGGCGGAGGAGGCCATCGGCTCGCCGCTGGCTGCTCCGTCGATGCGCCCCTTGCGGAAGCGGAGGGCCTGGTGGTCGCAGCCGCAGTGCAGGCTGCCGGGCGACCTCTCCCCGACACTCCATGAGGAAGCTGCCGAGCCCATATAACGGCATCGTTGTCGTTGACAAGCCAGAAGGCATTACCTCCCATGACGTGGTGGATTTCGCGCGGCGCCTCTATGGCACGCGGCGGGCGGGCCATACGGGTACCCTCGATCCGGGCGCGACCGGCGTACTGGTGCTGTGTCTGGGCACTGCAACCCGAATAGCCCAGTATCTCAGCAGCTCACGAAAACACTATCGGACTTCGGTAACCTTTGGCATTCAGACCGATACGCAGGATGCCTCCGGAGAGATTGTCGCTCGCAAAGATGCGACCGCAGTTACCGCTGATGGGGTAGGGGCGCTGCTCGACGCTTTTCGCGGGGAGATCCTTCAGGTGCCACCCATGCATTCGGCCCTGCACCGGGACGGCCAGCGGCTCTACGAGCTCGCCCGGCAGGGAATCACGGTGGAGCGCGAAGCCCGCCCCGTGACGATCTACGATGCGGCTCTTACTGGCTTCGCTGGCGGGGTCGAGCCGGTTGCTGAGATTGAGGTTACGTGCTCTACCGGAACCTACATCCGGACGTTCGCGAGCGATCTCGGCGATGCCGCTGGCACTGGTGCCATCATGTCTGCGCTCAGGAGGACGTGGGTGGGCGAGGAGCCGGCGAGTGCGCTGCGCCTGGAGGATGCCTGGACGCTCGATG
>JBBRJW010000718.1:0-2209 GCA_038218705.1 Chthonomonadales bacterium
TCGGCCAGGCCTCCCGAATATCGGGCCTCCGGCCGGGAGATATTCAGGTGCTGCAGATCCACATCGAGCGGTCGCGCCGCGCGGCAGCCAGCAGCGCAGGGACCGGCGAGCCGGCGACCGTGGTCTCCGCAGGCCAGTGCAGCGCATCCGGTCCACGTGCTGGCCGCCGCTAGCTTCCGAACCCGCCGCTCGTTCCGCCGCCAGACCCGCCGCCCGAGCCAGAACCGCCGGACCCACCCGAGCCACTGCCACCTGAGCCGCCAGTGAAGCCCAGATCGGCGGGAGTCACAACCACAGGCGTCGTCGCCGGCACAACGTCGTACCAGAAGGCGGATATTCCCCCACTTCCAGGCGCGACTGCCGTCAGAGTACCGTCCGGGCTCAGCGTACCGAAGTTGCCCGCGAAGAGGAGAGTTGGCGCGAGGCCAAGGCTCAGCCCGTTAGCATCCACGATCTGAGCGGAGACATTGTACACGCCGGCATGTCCGGAAACTGGCGTGGCCGATAGCTGGATGCTCTTTGCGCGGGTTACGTCGTAGCCCGTCGGCGGCAGTGCAACCAGCATGTTCGCCGCGCTCCCATGGGTATCGCGGAACGTGAAGCGCTGTGCCTGCCATCCCGAGCTGGCGCCCGGCTCCACAAGGACTTGCACCAGTGCCGTGGTGGACCCGAGCGGCACGCTCGTAAATGCGAAGTCTCCGGTGCTCGACGCGGTCGCCGTTGTGGTTGTTGGAGCTGCGCCGTCGTCCGGCGTGGCAGTGATCGTGATCGAAGCGTTTCCAACCGGCTGAGACTGGTTCTCCGCGGAGAGGATCCGCCCGAACATCCGGGTGCCGCCCGTGGGAATACTTCCGCCGGTGAAGCTGGTGCTGCCTACCCCGCATCCACCCAGAAGCGCCATGGTGATCGCTGCAGCGCCGACGGTCAGCCACCGGCGCACGAGATGAGCGCGCCGAACTGGGCTGCCACCCGAATTGACGGTCATGCGTCACCTCTCGTAGAATCTGTGCGTGGGGTCTCGCGCGTTTCCGAAAGGGAGCGCAGCGGAGGCCAGGAAGCTCGCTCCAGCAGCGCATCCGCATCCGCCGCTCTGCCGGCCCGTCGCAATAGCCCTATTGCGGCCGCATAGACCGCGGCGCACTCTTCCTGCTCGAGCAGGGTGTCAGGCTCCCCGGCCTCAATGAGCTGGGAACGAAGGCCAGACAACGTATCAATGGCCTCGAGGAGCAGAGCCTCTGCCTGCGCTTGATCGTCCGGCGAGGACGCAAGGGCTAGCGTCGCGAGCAGAGATGCCCCGCGCCATACCCCTTCGCGCAGGCCAATCTCGCGTGCGAGCACCAGTCCCTCGGCCGCCATCCGTTGAGCGCCTGACAGGTCGCCCTCTCCATCACGCCACAGGGCAACAGAGCTCCAGTAGAGGGCAAGGCTCTCCAGATGTCTCGTCCCCAGCCGGCGAGCCAGCTGCAGAGCGCGCGCAGCAGCATCTTCCAGCTCGCTCTGGTCGCCTGCGCGGGCTGCAAGGCGCGCAAGCCGCAGCCGGCACTCGATCTCAGCCCTTGTTTCGCGCAGCGCGGCCGTTACCGCAAGCGCCTGGTTCGCATGGTAGCGAGCTTCGCTGTCGCGCATGGGATCCGTTGTAAAGACGTCCGCCAGCGCGAGATGGGCGTAGAGCTCGGATCTCCGCTCACCGCGATCCAGCGCCGCGTCCAGCGCCGATCGGCCCTCGGCCGCCGCGCGTTCCCGATCGCCCGCGGCAGCGTAGAGCAGTGCCAGCCAGGCGCGCGCAAGCGTCTCGTGAGCTTCGTCGCTCAGGAACCGCGCGAGCTGCAGTGTGGAGCGCAGGGCATGCGCAGCCTCGGCCCACCGCCCCGTGTGGAGAGCGCACCAGGCGAGGTTAAAGCGCGCCTCAAGGTGCTGGTCGGGTATCCCCAGTGCCTCTGCTTCACCTAAACAAGCCTCTGCTAAGCGCTGGGCCTCGGTGAAATCCCCGCCATTAAGATAGATGTTGGTACGGTTGGCCTTTACGTAGAGTCGGCCGACAGCCGCCTCCTCCGCAGAAATACGTCCGCCTGTGCTGGCGTCGTCCAGGCTGCCGTCGGCTTCATCGAACCGCAGCATCGCCTCTCGATACTCGCCCTGCATCTCGTGGAGAGCACCAAGCGAGAGAATCCCTCGCCATCGGCCGGATGGGTCCTGTCCCCGTGCGATG
>JBBRJW010000719.1:0-2208 GCA_038218705.1 Chthonomonadales bacterium
GCCAACCGAGCGGCAGGTATGAGTAGACTCCCGCGGCGAGCCCTCGCATGAACCCGCCCCGGAGCAGCAGTTGATGGCTCACAAGCTCGGCGTCCTTGGGAACTTCACGCAGCGTCGGGAAGAAGAGTTGGGATGCTTTCATATTGTGTGGGTTCTCACTTTGGGTAAGGTGGCGCTCTCAGGAGAAGAGCGTCCGCAGATTCAGAGCCAGCGGATAAGCGCGGCGGCTCCGGGCTCGAGGCGCACGGAATAGGGAACGACGCCGTCCGGGTCGGGTTTTGCCGTGATATCGGTCCATTTACCCGTGCGCATGTCGAGCGCGGCCGGCTCGGAAGAGCCTATTCGAAGTTTGAGGTGGGCATCTACGGCGTTGCGATAATCGCGATTGGTCACAAGGAGATAGCCGTAACCCTTGTCCCCGAGAAAGAGGCCCAGGGTTAGATCCGCCCCCGGTTCCGCCTGAACGCGCGACTCAGGAGATGCGGCCCGCGCCCCGTGCGCAACCGCGCCGGTCTGGTACGTATCGCTCCAAACCGCGGTATAGATCCATCGCTCGATCGCCCGCACATCGCGATTTACTCGCTTCACGGGTTCGTACAACGGTCCCGGCGCGCCATCCAGATTCACAATTCCATCCGACCACTTAAATGACGGGTCGTCTGGCTGCCAATAGGTGAAGTAGCTGAGCCCTTTTCCGCCGTAGGCGAGCGTCTGCATCGCCTGGAAGCGCATCTCTGCCTCGTTGAGCGCTCGGTATGGTCCGTGCTTGATCGCCTGAACGATTTGCCAGAAGGGCAGAGGGGGGTCCGGCGCAAGCGCTGCTTTCCGAATGGAGGTCAGGTTATCGAAGTACTCCGGCCGGTCCTTGTCCATCAGGAACGGGTAATGGTCGTAGCTGACGACGTCCGGGTGAACACGGGATACAAACTGCTGTGCGTAGAGATCGTAATTCAGCGCTTGAAGCTGACTCGGATTACCGTTGAGGTCGTTCGAAGCGTAGTTTGGAAAGAGGTTGATGTACGCCACATGATCCGGATCCAGGCGGCGAAGCTCTGCGACAACCTGTCCGAGGCCATCGAACCGGTCGGCGCCCGGCTCATCGGTTATGGAATAGCCGAGAAGAGCCGGATGCTTTCGGTAATCCGCAACGATTGACTTAAGCGCTGCCGCGCTACCGCTGCCCGGCGTCAGGCTGAGCGGCATGCGGGAATCCCTCACGAGCACTTTGAGGCCGGCAGCGCGGGCAGCGTCGAGCAGCTTTCGGTTGGTGGCTGCCGATCCATCCGCGCCGCACGATGGCGTGACAACCGAGAAGCCGGCGTCCGCGATTCGCGCAAGCTGTTCGCGGTTAACGAACGCGTTCGGAGGCCCGCACCAGAAGGCTATGGGAAACTCCGCAGGTGGCCACGCGGCCCGCGCTCCGGGAGCGGCCGCTGCGCGGGTATGCGAGCTCGCCATCACTCCTCCCACCAATAAGGCCAGCAGCGTGAATCGAAACACGCTGCTGGCTCGGCGTTGTGCCACCGCTGTAGTGGCCCCCTGCCCTTGACTTCTTGCTGCCGGTCGCATATAATGTTGTCGTCTTCCCGGGGTGGAGCTCAGTGGTAGAGTGCTGGTTTTGGGAACCAGATGTCGCAAGTTCAAGTCTTGTCACCCCGATTGCTCTTCGTTAACCAGATTGCGCGGCTGTCCGCAACGGCGCTGACAGCCTGTGGCGTTTTCTCCACGGACCCCCCATTGCGCCTGCTTTCATGCCCGTTCAGTATCGTGGCGGCCCGATGTGCCCGCAGTAGCCACAGTACACATCGTCCGCCAGTGGGCGATATGCCGTCCCTGCGCCTACTGAGAACGTTGGGAGGGCCCAGACACGTTCACTTCCGCATGTTTCACACCGAGCCCCATGCAGCCGCTCGTTCTGCCGCACGCGCTTCGCGCTCACGGCGTCCGCATTCGGTGCGTCCGCCTCTCCTGCACTCATCGGTTCCCCCGTACCTCGCCAGCCAGTTCATTCGCCAGCGTATGGTCGTCCGGCAATTCGGATACCGTCTTTAGCACCGCGATCTCACCGCAATCCGGGAACTTCGGGCAGTAGACACACTCGGTCCACACCTTGCGCGGGAGCAGTGCCTTCTCAACGACCTCGAACCCGAGGCGGGTGAAGAGCCCTGGGACATAGGTGAGTGCGAAGATCTGCTCGACACCGATCGC
>JBBRJW010000720.1:0-2194 GCA_038218705.1 Chthonomonadales bacterium
TATCGAGACACTGATTTGTTGCGCCGCTCTGGCAGAAGCGACATCTGCCGCAGAACTCCATCAGGAAGACCACGCCGTGTGTCCCGACAGGCGCAAGGGCGCCCTCGCCCGCCGCGACGACGACTCCCGCGGCCTCATGGCCCGGTGTCACCCGGGATCCACCGCAAAACTGACCGCGTTCGGAGCCGCACAGCGCATTGGCCCCGACGCGTATCAGCAGGGCTCCGGGACCAGGGACAGGCACGGGTTTTTCGCCCCATTCGATCCGACCGTTACCGGCGAAGAGCGGCACCCGCATCGTGGCCCCGATTGTTCCATTCATCCTCTGCAGGATTCCCTTCTCAACGGACTGCGCCGATGAAGAGTGACGGGGCGATTGCTGCTGACTGCCCGGCCTTCGCCTCGACCGACGCGGTGCGCTCCGCATATCGCACCGTAACCGCGCCGGTTCGCGCGGCCTTGATCGAAGCGCTTTGCAGCTTGCCGCCCTCCCAGGCGATATCGACCTGAGCCCCGCCGCGGGCCCGAAGCCCGCGCACGAAGCCTTTTGGCCAGGCCGAAGGCAGTGCGGGCAGAAGGTGCAGCTCACCGCTGTGGCTCTGAAGCAGCATCTCGCAGATGCCGGAGACCGCCCCGAAGTTGCCATCGATCTGGAAGGGCGGGTGGAGATCGAAGAGATTGGGCGCGGTGTGCGAGGGCTGGATCAGGTCGGAAATGAGCTTGTGCGCATGCTCGCCATCCTCCAGCCTCGCCCAGAGGTTTATCTTCCAGGCCAGGCTCCATCCGGTCGCCTCGTCGCCGCGCCGCAGGAGGGACTGCTTCGCCGCCTCCCAGAGCGCGGGGGTCTTTCGGCGCGAAATCTGCTCGGAAGGGAAGAGCGCGTAGAGGTGAGAGACGTGGCGGTTATGCTGGTCCGGGTTCTGTACGTCCCAGTCCTCCATCCACTCCTGGAGCTGGCCCGCACGTCCAATCTGGAATGGGGGCAGGCGTTTGGCCGCCGCTTCGCATTTCGCCCGGAAATCCGCATCGATGCCGAAGAGCTCACTCGCTGCGATGCAGTGGGAGAAGAGGTAGCGCAGTATCTCCGCATCGACAGTCGGACCCGCGCAGACGCTTGCGCCGCCCGGGTGGCCCACCTCTGGTGAGCCGGAGGGGTTGGTGACGAGCCAGCCATGCTTCGGCTCTGTCACCAAGGCGTCGAGAAAGAACTCTGCGGCGCCCTTCATGATCGGGTAGTGGCGGCGGAGAGCTGCGCGGTCGCCCGTATACTCGAAGTGGTCCCACAGGCTCTGGCAGAGCCATGCGCCGCCGCACGGCCACATTCCCGGCCCTGCAAAGTCGACCGGGGCGGTGCCGCGCCACGCGTCGGTGTTGTGATGGGCCACCCATCCACCAGCTCCATATTGAGAAGTGGCGGTGTGCCGGCCCGTTACGGAGATATCGGAGATCATGTCGAACAGTGGCTCCCAGCACTCCCAGAGAGCCGCGGGGCCGGTGGGCCAGTAGTTCATCTCCGTATTGATGTTGATGGTGTATTTCGAGCCCCATGGCGGACTGAGACTCTCGTTCCAGATGCCCTGAAGGTTGGCTGCCTGGCCGCCGGGGCGCGAGCACGAGATGAGCAGGTATCTCCCGTACTGGAAGTGCAGCACCGAGAGCGACGGGTCGGGGGTGGTGGCAAAGGCCGCAACCCGCGCATCCGTGGGCTGATTTGCCGCCGCAGAGTGGCCCAGATCGATCGCGATGCGGTGAAAGAGCCTCTGGTAGTCTGCAATGTGCGCTGTACGAAGGGCGTTAAAGGTCTTGCGGGCCGCTCCCTCCAGGTGGCGCGCGGTGATTGCCGCGTGGTCGCCGCTCACATCGGAGTAGCTCCGGTAGCTGGTCCCGATGGAGACCAGGATCGTGGCGCTATCGGCCCCCTTGAGGGCAACGCTATCGTCCGCGACGCTGAGCGCGCCGCCTTCATGAAGCACGCGCGCGTAGGATGTGAAGTGGACTGCGCCCGGCGTCTGTTCGTGTGCAGAGCTGACTCCCGTGAGAGTAACCCGATCGCCCGCAGCGCTCACCTCGTGCTTCTGCGGCGAATCGAAGGTGGCCGAGAACGATATCTGCCCGGGCTTATCCGCGGTTAGCCGGATAACGATGACATTGTCTGGAGCGCTTGCGAAGACCTCGCGGTGGAAGCGCACGCCGC
>JBBRJW010000721.1:0-2187 GCA_038218705.1 Chthonomonadales bacterium
CTTTAGTTCTTCCCACGTGCCTTCTAACGCTCTTGGTCTAGCCACGGCCACCATCCTTTCCAGTGCCACTACGGACAGAATAGTACCATGACTCGGAACGATTGCCAAGCCAGGTTGCAACCTGAGCCACCCTGCAGCTTCAGGTATTCTAGCATGACGGATCGCACCGACGGCACGCTGATATTGAACGAATACAGTCAGCATCGCTTGCGGAGCCTGCTGTCCATGGTGACGACCTGATCATTCGCGGTATCGCCAGAACCCTCCTGCACTTCGACCCGCATCTGTCAGAAGCGGAAACGCGTCACGGATAGCGCGGATGCGGGTTCTGCTTCAGGGTCGCCGCGTCGACCGTTGTTGCGGTGAATATCTGCCAGTCCCTGGTGACGAGCCGGAAGCGACCGATCGCCCAGTCGCCGTTGCTGCTCCAGTCCGCCTTCCACGGCGCGTCCAGGGATCTCCAGTAGTCTCCGCCACAGGAGCCGAGGAATCGCGCTCTGGCTCGGTCGTCAGGGAGTGCCGCGTCGTCAATGGCCAGTCTGGCGCGAAACGCGGAGGCCAGTCCGGCAATATCGTCAGAATCGATCGTCACTTTCCCGGCTTTTGTGGGCCAGAAGTGAAAATTGCGCCCGGCGAACAGATGCACGATTGCCGCCGCGCAATACCGACGGAGTAATGTTCGTGGGAGGCTGCCACTAGATTCGCTTCTTGCTCGGAGCATGCCCAACGCCGAGAGCCCCGGGGTCCTATGTCAGGAGTGGCAGCCAGGCGGGTCTAACCTGCCGTGACTGTCGCCGCCCGGATGGATTATTTGAGCCCAGCGAGCAATTTATGTCATGGGTGTCTGCGGAAATGCAGTCCCCGCCCGTCGTATACTCTCTCAGTGATTGATCCCGAAGGGCGCTGCATGATCCGGATGACCCGTAAACTGACTTTCTCCGCGGCGTACCTACCCGGCCCGCCGGGAAATCCTGGTGCCGAGCCGACCGGCCACACGTATCACCTGGCGGTGAGCGTCGACGGTCCCATCGATCCCCGTACGGGCATCGTAGTCAATATTAAAGAGATCGATCACTGCGTTCGCGAGGCGGTACTGGATAGGCTTCAGGGGCGCCTGTTGAACAGCGCCGTGCCCGAATTTGCGGCCCGGCTGGTCACGCCGGAGACGCTGGTAGGCGCAATCGCCGGAATGCTCCGGAAGAGGCTCCCTGATGGAGTGGAGCTCTCGGTGATCGCGCTTGAGCCAGACCCCCTTACTCGGGCCGTCTGGATGGCGAAAGAGGAGCAGAACGTGGAAGAGGCTGGCACGGTGCGAATGACGCGGAGTTACGAGTTCGCGGCTTCGCACCGGCTGCATAGCGAGCATCTAACAGACGATGAGAATCGCGAGCTCTTCGGGAAATGTAATTACGCAAATGGACACGGGCACAACTACGTGGTCGAGGTAACCGTGTCCGGGCCCATCGACGATCGCTCCGGCAGCGTTATGTTAGGAGAGGCGCTGGACGCGATCGTCGAGCGCGAGATCTTGGACCGGTACGACCACCGGCACCTGAACCACGATATTCCGGAGCTGCAGGGGCTGGTCACCTCATCCGAGGTGTTGACGAAAACAATCTACGATCGCCTTGTGTCTCAGATTCCGGCGCCCGCACGCCTTGTGAGCGTGCTGGTGCGCGAGACGGCGCGGAACCTGTTCGAGTACCGGGGCGAGAAAGGGCTTCTATGAATGCACCCATCGAGTCACTCTACACCACGCTTCTCCAGGAGTTAGGCGAAGACCCGGGTCGCGAGGGACTGCTGAAGACGCCGCATCGCGCGGCAGAGGCCATGCGGTTTGTAACGGCAGGCTATCACCAGGATCTCGATGAGCTGGTGAACGGCGCGCTCTTCCATGAGAGCAGCGATGACATGGTGATCGTGCGAGACATCGAGTTCTTCTCGATGTGCGAACACCATCTCTTCCCATTCTATGGGCACGCTCACATCGCCTACATCCCGGATGGCACCATCATCGGTCTCTCCAAACTGGCCCGTATTACTGACATGTACGCGCGGCGATTGCAGGTTCAGGAGCGTTTGACGGTGGAGATCGCGGACGCCGTGCAGACCGTGCTGAAACCGAGGGGAGTGGCAGTGGTTGTCGAAGCGAAGCACATGTGCATGATGGCTCGGGGCGTCGAGAAG
>JBBRJW010000722.1:0-2185 GCA_038218705.1 Chthonomonadales bacterium
GGGCCGTTGGGCAGCACGTCGACCAGCCGGGGGACCCGCACGTTGATGGCGTGCCAGTCGGCGGCGGTGGGTCGGCGCAGGCCCGCCGCGTGGGCGATGGCCGGCAGGTGGAGGAGCAGGTTGGTCGATCCGCCGCAGGCGGCGTGGACCGCCATGGCGTTCTCAATCGCATGGGCGGTGAGTATATCGGCAGTGGTGGTTCCCTGCGTGTCCAGCTCGGCGAGGGCGCGGGCCGAGCGCGAAGCGATATCGAGCCAGATCGGCTGACCGGAGGGCGCAAGGGCAGCATGCGGCAGCGTTAGGCCGAGGGCTTCCGCCACCACCTGCGCGGTGGCCGCCGTGCCGAAAAACTGGCAGCCTCCGCCGGGCGTAGCACATGCGCGACAGCCAAGTTCCGCTGCCTCCTTCAGGGTTATCTGGCCATGGGCGAAGCGTGCGCCGATAGACTGGATCTTGCCGGCGTCCTCGCCGTGTGCGGCGGGAAGCGTGACCCCGCCCGGCACGAGCACTGTAGGAAGGTGGTGCATGGCCGCGAGCGCCAGCAGCATCGCCGGCAGCCCCTTGTCGCACGTCGCCACGCCGAGAACACCGCGCCGATTTGGCAGCGACCGAATCAAGCGGCGAAGCACGATCGCTGCATCGTTGCGATACGGGAGGGAGTCCATCATGCCGGTCGTGCCCTGCGTCCGTCCGTCGCAGGGATCGGAGCAATAGCCGGCAAAGGGGATACAGTCGATCTCGTGGAAGGTGCGGGCGGCCGCTTCCATCAGGAGGCCTACTTCCCAGTGGCCGGTGTGGTAGCCCAGGGCGATGGGGGATCCATCGGACTCGCGAATCCCGCCCTGCGTAGAGAGGATGAGGAACTCCCTGCTGCCGAGCCTGCTGGGGTTCCATCCCATGCCGGCATTCTGCGAGAGCGCAAATAGATCGCCCGACGGGCGATCCAGCAGCATCTCGGGGGTGATAGGAAGCTCGCCCGTGGGGCCATCGGCGCGCGTCAGCACCTCATAGAGCCCTGGGTCTTGATCGAAGAGGTTCACGGGGGCGGGCACTCCTTCCAGGCCAATGGCCGACCTCGCCGCCCGGCCGCGGCTCCGTTCGGCGCAGAGCCGGCGAATTCCTCTTCGGATCGGCCGGGTATGGAAGGGAAGCGCCCCCTGAATGGAGCAATGAGAGGGAGAGCACCGCGAGATGCCAGGGCCGACATTGGGGTCTCAGAGACAGAGATCGAGCAACCTGGTGTGGACTCGCTCCGCAGCGCCTGGCGATCTTCGGGCGAAACGATCCCACGAGGTGAGGAACATGCAACGACATCGGTCAATGAGTTGGACTCTGGCGCTGGCCACCGCCGCTATCGCACTGGGCAGTGCGGCGGGTGCGCAGAACCTGGTGCAGGGAGCGAAATGGTATGTAACGCAAACCGCTCCTGGTGCGGTGACCATGGAGCAGGTGCGGGCCGAAGGAAAGCCAGGTGGAAATACGGAGGCGATCCGAATTACGGTGAAGCAGCCTTCCGATCCCTTCTACGTTAATCAGATTGCAGCGGTGATCTCCCAGGATATACCGGCCCGCACGCGCATGCGCCTCCGCTTCTGGGCACGTTCCGCCACGGGGAACCCTGCCCGTACGCTGATCGAGCATACGACGGCGCCCTACACATCGGTCGCGATGACCTCTCCTGACCTCACGCCTTCATGGAAACAGTATGTAGCGACCGGCATGACGCCCGGGTATGGCCCTGGCGGTCTCTCAGTGCGGATGCAGTTCGGACAGAAGGTCGGGGTCCTCGAGTTTGCTGGCATCGAAGCAGTCGCTCTTGGTCCCGATCCTCAAGCTGCGCTCACCACGGCCGCTATCCAGCCAGATGCCATCCAGGCGCGCATCGAGCGGTACCGGAAGCGCGACCTCACCGTGGTGGTCAAGGACGCGGGCGGCCGGACTGTCCCGGGTGCCATCGTGAAAGTCGAGCAGCAGAGGCATGCGTTCCTATTTGGATGCAATATCTTCAACCTGCTGCCCTCGAGCACGGAGCCGTGGCAACTCGAGTATCAGCGCAAATTCACCGACCTCTTTAACTACGCGACGGTGCCGTTCTACTGGGGCGCTTTCGAGTCGGAGCAGGGCAAGCCACAGTACGAGCGGCTCGACGCGATGGTGGCGTGGTGCCGGGACCACAACATCACGC
>JBBRJW010000723.1:0-2185 GCA_038218705.1 Chthonomonadales bacterium
CTTTCAGGAGGCGCTCATCACCGTCCGCGCCGTGGCGGACCTGATGGACTCTTCTCCTGAACTCACCTTCATCCGCGGGGAGTCGGCTATCTACGCCTATATAGAAGAGCATGATCCTGCGCTCTTCGCCCGAATTCGCAAATTTGTGGAAGCAGGCCGGTGGGATGTTGTGGGCGGGTCTGTCATTCAGCCGGATACCAATCTACCTTCAACCGAAACGCTGTGCCGCCAATATGCGGTTGGCCGCGCTTACTTTCGCGACCGATTCGGTGCTGCGCCGGTGATCGCGTGGGCTGCGGACTCGTTCGGGCACAGCGCGGGGCTACCTGAGATTCTCGCCGCAAGCGGAATGCGGGGCTTTGCGTTTACGCGTCCATTCCCGGCGCAGCTCCCGATTCCGAAGGCGGCTTTCTGGTGGGAGGGGCCGGGCGGCTCCCGCATACTGGCGTATCGGCCACCGTTCGGATGGTATGGCAGCGACCGTGCAGAGATGATGAGACGGCTCGACGGGGTTCTGGCGGCCGCTGAGCAGGGCGGCCTTGAAAACGTAGGCGTCTTCTTCGGAGTGGGCAACCATGGCGGCGGGCCGACGAGACGCCAGCTCGATGACCTGGCCCATTGGGCGGCCGCGCATCCAGAGGTGAAAACTGTCTACTCGGGTCTGCACCGCCTGTTTGCAGCGATTGAGGAGGAGGCCGCACGAGGCGGCGATGACTACCTGCCGACCCATCGCGGTGAGCTTAACTACTGCCTCCGGGGCTGCTACAGCTCCGCCGCGAAAGTGAAGACGCTTTACAGACGATGTGAGGCGACGGTGGAGAGGGCAGAGCGCCTCGACTCGCTCACGCTGGCGAGGGTCACCGGCGCGCAGCCTGTGCCGTTGGTGCCAGCGATCGACGCAATGTGGGAGGCGGTGCTGGTAAACGCATTCCACGATATTCTGCCCGGGAGCAGCATAGAGCGCGCGCTCGACGATCAGATTGCCTGGATGGGCGGCGCGCTGCATCAGGCCCAGAGGGTGGAGGTCACCGCGCTGAATCAGCTTGCTGCTCTGGCCGACACGAGTGTCCGAAAGCCAGCGGCGGACCATCCCTCCATGGTGCCGTTCCTCGTCTGGAATCCCCACCCGTCCGCCTATTCTGGCCCCATCGAGCTCGAGACCTGCGTCGACTATCGCCCGGTGGAAGCCTATGCGGGCCGCTCGGGCGCCCTGCCGCTGGAGCTGCTCGGATCGGACAATACGCCGGTCCGATTCCAGCGCATCTCTCCAGAGAGCGACTTTGCGCCGGACACGCCCTGGAGGGTGCGAGTGCTGGCTCATGTCACCGTTCCGCCCTGCGGCTGGAGCATTCTCCGTTTAGGGTGGGTAGAGGGTGCGCGGCATGTGGGGCCGGCGCTCGGGCCTGCCGCCGCCGCGGACGGCGACCGCAGGATTGTAAGCAGCGCTCTGGTCGTGGAGGCCCGGCCTGGCGATGAGGGCGTGCGAATTGAGCAGGGCGGCGCGCCGCTGCTGGGAGGCGCTGGACTTCAGCTACTTACCATGGAGGACCCGTGGGGCTCCTGGGGCGGAATGTCGGAGGAGCCCGACTCGCTGGCGCTCTCCACCGTTCGCCACACCTGGGTCGTGGCGGAGGCTCGCACAACCGAGGAGGGCCCGGAACGAGCACAGCTGTGGGTACGCCTCAAGGGCGGAGACTCCTGGTGCGATCTCACCTTTAGCCTGCTGCGAGGCGCTCCCTATATCGACGTGGCGGCGCGGCTCCTCTGGAACGAGCGCTCCGCGCGACTGAAACTGGCCATGCCTCCGGCCGCCCTTACCGGGCCACTGCGAGCGCACATGGATGTCCCGGGCGCGACGGTGACGCGCGCCGCGTGCGGCGAAATGCCCGGCGGGAGGTGGGTGCGCGTGGAGGGCGCCGCGCAGCCGTTCGGCTTTGTCTCAGACTCGCTCTACAACTTCAGTCTGGAGGCGAGTGCGCTCCACGCCACGATAGCGCGGGCAACGCGATATTCGACGGATCGTGTGATCGGCCCCGAGGAGCGCCACTGGCAGCCAGCTGTGGATGCCGGCGAGCTGCGCTTCCGGTTCCGACAGGCCGTAGGTGAGGCAGCCACTCCGGCGGCGCTCGCATGCCTTGCGCGCGAGCTGGAGCAGCCGCCAATCGCACTCGTCGTCCCGGCCAGC
>JBBRJW010000724.1:0-2183 GCA_038218705.1 Chthonomonadales bacterium
CCGGCCATATGCTCGCCATGTGCTATCGGACCATCGATCCCTCGCGCACCGGTGTACTCATCGAGTCGGCGCACTGTATTCTGCTCGGCCTCGATCCCTCAGACGAGATGGCCTACGCGCTCTGGCACAAGAAGCTCTGGGGCGTTCACCTGAACGATCAGAACGGGCTCAAGTTTGACCAGGACAAGAGCTTCGGCTCCGTGGATATCCGCCGCGCCTTCAATACGGTGGACGTGCTGGTCCGAAACGATTTCGGCGCGCACGGAGAAGTCGTTGGCCTCGACGTTAAGGCGATGAGGACCCAGGCCCATGAGAGCTCCTGGCAGCATCTCGCGAACAGCAAGGAGATATTCGAACGACTGGTAGCGATCGCCGCGACGATCGATCGGGCCGAGTGGAAAGGCTTCCAGGACGCACAGGACTATGAAGGCCTGGAGATGTTCATTCTCCGGAACCTGCTCAAGAGCTAGGTGCCTGTGGGCGGGCCGCTCCTGCCACCGGTGGGAGCGGCCCGCGGCTGCGCCTGGCGTACGTCTGTCGTGCTATAATGTCCGCGTGTTGTCGCCGTATTTCCCGCTCCAAAAGGTACTCTGCCATGGAATTATCGCACGAAGATGTCCGCAAGGTTGCGCTCCTTGCACGCCTGGAACTCGACCCGGGAGAGATCGAGCGCCAGGCTCGGAATTTGAATGGCCTGCTGGCCCAGTTTGGCGCGCTTCAGGCGCTGGATGTAGAGGGAATTGAGCCGACCTCGCACTCGTTCACGCTTGTCAACGTCCTCCGCGACGACGCTGCACGCCCGTCTCTCTCCCGGGATGACGTCCTCAGCAACGCCCCGGAATCCCGTGACGGCTGCTTTGTGGTGCCTCAGATCGTTGAGGGCTGATCCCGGCTGCGGGCCGGTCCTATCGGATAGAACGCTGGCCAGATCGGCCGCACAGGAGTGATCTGCGTTGTCTGAATTGTCCGGGTTGACGGCGTGCGCGGCCGCCGAGAAACTGCGCAAGCGAGAGGTGTCGGCCAGAGAGTTAACTCAGGCGACGCTGGATCGGGTCTCCGCAGTCGAGAGCCGCGTCAGGGCCTACCTCACGGTGACACCGGATTCCGCCCTGGCAGAAGCCGATCGCGTTGATGCTCGTCGAGCTGCAGGCGAGGAGCTCGGGCCTCTCGCAGGCCTGCCCTACGCCGCGAAAGACAATCTCTGCACCCGAGGAATTCGTACGACGGCCGCTTCGAGGATCCTCGATAACTTCATCGCTCCATACGACGCAACCGTGATCTCCCGCCTCAAGCAGGCCGGGGCGGTGATGATAGGCAAAGCCAATTGCGACGAGTTCGCGATGGGCTCCACCACCGAGAACTCCGGCTTCCATCCTACGCACAACCCGTGGGATCTGGGGCGCGTTCCCGGGGGCTCCTCTGGGGGGTCCGCGGCCGCGCTCGCAGCGGGCGAATGCCTGCTGGCGCTCGGCTCTGATACCGGCGGATCGATCCGGCAGCCGGCCTCCTTCTGCAGCCTCGTCGGCCTCAAGCCCACGTACGGCCGCGTCAGCCGATACGGTCTCATCGCCTATGCCTCCTCACTCGACCAGATCGGCCCGTTCGGTCTCACGGCAGCCGATGCCGCTCTGATGCTGGAGGCGATCGCGGGGCACGACCCGCTCGATTCCACGTCTGCCAACCTCCCGGTCGGCCATTACCAAGCGGCCTGCCGCAGCGATGTGCGCGGTCTCAGAGTGGGCGTTCCGCGCGAGTATTTCGGCGCAGGGGTCGCCCCGGAGGTTGCGGCAACGGTGCGCACGGCGATCGACGCCCTGGTCGGCCACGGCGCAACTGCCGAGGAGTGCTCGCTCCCCTATACAGAGTACGCCCTCGCCGCCTACTACATCATTGCTCCGGCTGAATGCAGCAGCAACCTCGCTCGCTTCGACGGCGTGAAATACGGGCATCGTACCCGCGAGCTCTCCGGCCATATCGGCCTTACGGAAAAGTCACGCGACGAAGCGCTGGGCGAGGAGGTGAAGCAGCGGATCATGATGGGAACGTACGCCCTCTCCGCTGGCTACTACGATGCTTTCTATAAGCGCGCCCAGCAGGTGCGGACCCTCATCCGCCGCGACTTCGATGAGGCCTTTGAGAAGTTCGATCTGCTGCTCACCCCGACGTCCCCCAGCACAGCATTT
>JBBRJW010000725.1:0-2169 GCA_038218705.1 Chthonomonadales bacterium
CGCTGCCAACGAGCACGCTCCGCCCCTCCACCCTCGCCTCGATGCCGTGCCCGGTGATCGACTGAAATGCTTCCGCCTGCGGCAGGACCAGGCCTCGACTGACTGCCGCACGCGCCACAGCCTGCCCCAGTGGGTGCTCGGAGTTCGCCTCCGCACTCCCCGCCACCCGGAGCAGCTCTTCCTCGGTTAGTCCCTCAGTTGGCACGAGGTCTGTGAGCTCCGGCTTGCCAACCGTAAGCGTGCCCGTCTTGTCAAAGACGACGGCGGTGATTCGGCCGGCCGCCTCCAGGCTCTCGCCACCCTTTATCAGGATTCCATGCGCCGCGCCGAGGCCGGAGCCCACCATGATGGCGGTGGGCGTGGCCAGCCCGAGCGCGCAGGGGCAGGCGATGATGAGCACGGAGACTGCCGCAACGAGGGCCTGAGAGAGCCGCGTGTCGGCCGGGGCGAGCAGAAACCAGGCCGCAAAAGTTCCGATTGCGATCAGCACAACTGCCGGCGCAAAGATGCCGCTGATCTGGTCTGCAAGGCGCTGAATGGGGGCCTTTCGCCCCTGCGCGGCCTGAACAAGCCGGATAATCTGCTGCAGCGCGGTCTCTGCGCCGACCTTAGTTGCCTCGAAGCGGAAGGCGCCGGTCTGGTTGACCGTCGCTCCGTAGACGGAGTCGCCCGGCGATTTGGAGACCGGCAGGCTCTCGCCCGTGAGCATCGCTTCGTCTACGCTGCTCTCGCCCTCGCGCACCACCCCATCTACCGGGATCTTCTCGCCCGGCCGCACCTGGATCAGGTCGCCGGTCCGAACCGACTCGACCGGAACCTCCTCCACGCGTCCGTCGCGCACGACGTGAGCCGTGCGGGCCTGCAGCCCGATCAGAGCTCGAATAGCCGCGCCTGCGCCGGCCCGAGCGCGCGCTTCGAGCAGCCGGCCGAGCAGCACGAGCAGGATGATGACCGCTGCCGCCTCGTAGTAGACCGGCGCGCCATGGCCCATATGGGCAGAATCTGCGCCCGGCCCGAGCACCGATCCAGGCGCAATCGTCGCCACGAGGCTGAAGAGGTAGGCCGCTCCTGTTCCCAGTGCGACGAGGGTGTTCATGTCGGCGCTCCGGTGGCGAAGCGCGCTCCACGCGCCGGTAAAGAAGCGGCGGCCTGAATAGGCGAGAACCGGCGTGGTGAGCAGAAGCTGGAGCCAATCGCTCCCGGCAAACCGGGCGTGACTCATGCCGAGGATGGCTTCCGGCACGCCGAGCGCGAAGGCAACTTTCAGGCGCAGCTTCAGGTCGGCCACCTCCGCATCGCGCGCCTGCTGCTCCCAGTCGAGGGGCTCTTCGCCGCTCGCTGTCGGGTCCACCCGGGCAGGGGGCTCTGCAACGTCGTAACCAACGTCGCGGACCACCTCCTTCAGAGCCTCCACGTCCGTCTCCGCAGGATTGAACCCAATCGTCGCCCGGTTCGTGGCGAAGTTGACATTCACCTCGCCCACGCCGGGCGCGCGCTTCAGCCCGCGTTCGATGCGGGCCGCGCACGCCGCGCAGGTCATTCCGAGAATTGGCAGCTCTACCTGCTCTTGCTCAGACTGCAACTGACTCATCGTGTCTCCTCCATCTCATCGCCTTCCGGCGGCTGCCACTGGTACTCCCGCTTGAGCAGTGTGCGCGACAGCCACCGTGCCAGGTCATCCAGATAAGTATGCATGATCGGGATATCGAACAGGCTCAGGAAGGTCCCGACCAGGAGTCCGCCGACCACTGCGGTGGCGAGCGGCTGGTAGGCGTCGAGTCCGGTCTTCGGCGCGATTGCCACGGGCAGCATGGTGATCAGCGTGATGCCCGCAGTCATGAGTATGGGGCGGAGCCGACCCGGGCAGGCAGTGATGATCGCCTGGTCACGGGGCTCGCCCGCATCTCGCCGCTTCATGATGGCGTCGATCAGCAGCACGGCGGTGGTGATATCCATACCGGTTAGCACGATAATCCCCAGAATGGAGACCGTAGAGAACGACTGGTGCGCGAGCCAGAGCGCGGTGAACACGCCCGCGAGCTCCAGCGGCAGCGACGCGATCATCTGCAGAGGCTGCAGGAAGCCGCGAAACTGCACCACCAGCACCAGATACATCAGCCCGAGCGCGAGAGCCAGCCCCTGAATCATACGGCGGAACGAGTCCGACAT
>JBBRJW010000726.1:0-2160 GCA_038218705.1 Chthonomonadales bacterium
GCGTCCCTCCGCCACGCGTCGCGGCCGTAATCCCCACCGCCAGCCCTGCACAGCCGCCACGAACGGGGCAGTTCAGGAACCTGTCGACGCCCGAGCGAACTGAACCCTCAGGCCGGCGCAACCAGATACAGGTAAGTTCCATGAACAGCACATTCCGACGCATCGTACTGGCCTTCAGCCTGCTCGCCGCTGCTTGCGGTGCGAAGGCAGTCCCGTCCTCCGTCATGGTCGATCCATCCCGAACCTACCAATCGATGGTCGGGTTTGGTGCGGCTCTTACCGACGCCTCGGCATGGCTGATCGAGACGACGCTGACGCCAGCGCAGCGAGCCGAGCTGCTTCGCTCACTCTTCGATCCAACGGCGGGGGCCGGCCTCAGCTATCTGCGCATCCCTATCGGTGCTTCCGACTTCTCGCTCACCGAGTTCAGCCTGGATGATATGCCTGCGGGAGCGGAAGACCTCGACATGAGCCACTTCTCCATAGCGCATGATGAGGCGTATACCCTGCCGCTGCTCCGCCAGATCCTCAAGATGAGCCCGCGGGTGCGGCTAATGGCGTCGCCCTGGAGCGCGCCGGCATGGATGAAGGAGAGCGGAAAGATGGCTGGCGGCCGCCTCAAGCGAGACGATCAGACCTATGCCGCGTTCGCGGACTATCTAACGCGGTTCGTTCAGGCCTACCTGGCTGCCGGCGCGCCAATCGACCTGCTCACGCTGCAGAACGAGCCATGGAACGACACGGCCAATTACCCGAGCATGAAGCTTGATCCGGAGGACGACGCGCGCCTGGCCGTACTGCTGGGAAAGCGGTTTAAGGCGGCCGGAATCGCCACGAAGATCGTTGTATGGGATCACAACTGGGACCATCCGGAATACCCGATCAAGGTGCTAAGCGACCCGGCCGCCAATCCCTATATTGAGGGATCGGCATTCCACGGATATGCCGGCGATGTGGCAGCGCAGCTCAAGGTCCACGATGCGTACCCTGACAAAAGTCTCTACTTCACCGAGTCGTCTGGCGGAACATGGGCTACAGACTTCGCCTCGAACCTGATGTGGGACATGAACAACCTGCTCATCGGCTCAACGCGGCGCTGGGCCCGTACAGTGGTGAAGTGGAATCTGGCGCTGGACGAGAAGAATGGCCCCCATCTGCCGGGTGGACCTGGAAACTGCCGCGGTATCGTCACGCTGAACCGGCAGAGTGGCGCAGTCACGCGCGAAGAGGAGTACTACGCCTTCGGTCAGGTGGCTCGCTTCGTCTCCCCGGGCGCGAAGCGCATTGAGAGCAGTGACCCTGCAAGCGTCGCCTTCGCCAACCCGGATGGCACCATCGCGCTGGTTCTGACCAACAACGACGGGTCCGCTCGCGACTACCAGATCACGTGCGCCGGGCATGCGCTCCGGGCGACTCTGCCGGCGCGATCTGTCCGTACGTTTGTCTGGCCAGCCAGCCACATGGGGCCCGTGCGATCGTGGCTGACCAGCGGTGATCGCGCGAGCCTGCTGGCCGCTCAGCCGGATCTGCACTTCGATTAGCGCGAGCCGGGCTGCCGCTCGTGCGCACTGCCTCACCGGTTCGCAGGGCCCGGCTGGCCTCCCGGCGCTACAGCGCCGGGAGGAGGCCCTCGGAGCGCACGCTCCAGCCCTTTGCCGGAAAGCCCGGTGCGGAGTGTGAGGCCGCGCCATCCCATCCGGCCGCCATCATGGCGACTGCGTAGAGCAGGGCGCCGTTGGATGGGAAGTAGGGGAAGGGTCCGCCGGACGCAAGGCCCGCGTCATCGAATTGAAAGCCACCGGCAGGATGGAGCAGGAAATCGACAGCCTGTTCCGGCATCCCGAGCCGGGCTGCACACATGGCGAGCATCGGGAAGTCCCAGCCCCAGGTATGCCCATAGTTCCAGGTGGCAAAGACCTTCTCAGCCGTACGGCGCATGGTGGCGGCGTCCACCCCATCTCCAGGGAGCCATCCGTAAGCGCCGATGAGCGCCGGATGCTCGAAGTTCCACTTCGTCCACATCTCCTGCACGCCCTCATGCAGCACGTATCGGCCGTCCTGCACGGGCAGCGGCGCGAGGCCGCTGCGCACCCTCTCCCACTCTGGCTTTGGCGCAAGACCGCGGCGCTTGCGCCACTCGCCAGCGAGGCGTAGTCCAAC
>JBBRJW010000727.1:0-2155 GCA_038218705.1 Chthonomonadales bacterium
CAATAATAGACGTGACCCCGGTGCGCGGGCCCGAAATATCAGAGGGCTCGAAAGCATGGAAGCAGAAGCGCGGCGGGGTGAGTGCTATAGATGCCGGCGTGGGTTGCGCAATGCGACCAGGGCCTCGCCAGGTGGGATACAAGGATGTCAGAAGCTACCAACAACCATGCGCCGAGTGAGGCTGCTATGCAGCGTCGCAGGTCGGACCGAGATGCAGCGCTCCTCCTGCAGCAGTATCGTGAAACCCGGGATCCGGAGCTGCGTGATCGGATTGTGATGCAGTTCAGCAATCTGGTCGAGAGTATCGCGCGTCGCTTCTCTCATGCGGCTGAGCCGGTCGAGGACCTGGCGCAGGAGGGCTATATAGGCCTGATCACTGCCATCGACCTCTACGATCCTTCCAAGAACGTGAAGTTCTCGACCTACGCCACGCACTTCGTCATCGGTCAGATCAAGCACTGTCTCCGGGATCGCGGCAAGATCATAAAGGAGCCTGCCTGGCTTCAGGAGCTCAATCAGCGGATCACCCGCGTGATGGACTCGCTTGCGCAGCAGCTCGACCGGCCCGCCACTTACCTTGAGATTGCCCGAATGATGGGTATGAGCGAGGAGGCGGTGGCGGAGCTGATGACCACTCGAGAGATCTTCAAGGTCTCCTCCATCGATGGTGGATCCGATCAGGAAGAAGAGAGCATCGGCACCGTTAACATGGAGCGGCAGCGCGCCGTGGATGTTGGAGTCTCGTTTCAGCTCCCGCTCGAAGATCGTGTTGTGCTTGAGACGGCGATGGAGAAGCTCAAGACGCTGGAGCAGAAGGTCGTCGCGGCGTTCTACTATCGCCATCTGAACCAGACCGAGATCGCGGACCAGCTCGGCATCTCCTGCAATTACGTTTCTCACATCCTTCGCAATTCGACTCGCAAGCTGCGGAAGATTCTGGTCAGCGATGAGCTGAGGGAGATGCAGCGAGCGGCCACAGCCTCGCTGCGGCGGGCCGATGGCCTGGGTGAGGACACTGCCCTTGTCGATCCTCTGACGCACCTCTACACAAAGGGCTATTTCGAGGATCGACTCAGTGAGCAGCTCGCATGGGCGAGCCGAAACAGCACACAGCTTTCAATTCTGTTCGTTCAGTTGGCCGGTGTCCCGGCATTCTACCGGGGCCATGGGACCCTGAAGGGGGACGAGGCGATCGTGGGCGTGGTGCGGGCGATCCAGTCAGGGGTGCGGAAATCGGACATCATTACGCGATACGACGATCAGACCCTTGCCCTCATCCTCCCACACACCGGCCGGTCCGTGCTGGTAGTGCGGGATAGGCTGGAGCTCCTGGTACGCACCTGGCTCACCGAGAAGGGCTGGGACCGGGGCAAGTCACCGCTCGCGGTCGGATTCGGCCTGGCGACCTATCCAGGTGACGGGTCGATGGCAGTCTCGCTGACGACGGTGGCACTGCGGATTGAAACTTCCGGCGAAGGCCAGGAGAGGGCCGCGTAGGCTGCCATGATTGCGGCCGGTGTTGTGAGGGCGCGCCCGTTAACCGGGCGCGCCCTCTGATTCAAGCAGGAGATCTGCGAACACGAAGCCGTCCCGCTCCACCGTTTGGCCAGACCGTATGGCGAGCGGACGCGAAAACATCGGTCCGGCGTAGGCGCAGGTGTGGAACTCCCCGTTTTCGGCGCAGGGGTCCACGCCCTCCGGCAGGGCAGCCAGTAGATCGCGGTCGAACTCGCGCCCGGCGAAGCCTGCGTCGAGCCGCCTGGGATCGACGCATGTGATGCGGGCACGCAGTCCCCCATCGATCATCTCTTCAGCAAGCTGGCGTGTCGGCCGGCCCCAGAGTGGAAAGACCGGGTCGAGGCCCGTGCCGGCCAGCCGTGCCTTCCGGTAAGCACGAATCTCCTCCAGATAGAGATCCCCAAAGGCGCAGTGTGTCATCTTGAACCTCTGCACTGCCTCCACGAGCGCCGCCTCCATTCTCTCCTCATACTGCTGGTTGGAACAGGGCCACGGAAGCGGAACCGCCAGCAGCTCCAGCCCGGCGGCGCTGGCCTGCGCCTCAAGGATCTGTCTCCGCACGGCGTGCATCGCCACGCGGTCGAAAGCCTCGTTCAAGGTGGTAATCAGCGCGACGACCTCGAATTCGCCCTGTTGG
>JBBRJW010000728.1:0-2129 GCA_038218705.1 Chthonomonadales bacterium
TTGCCGCTTCTGCCCGTCCTCAGAGCGCAGCGGCGTTCCTGGATCGCCTTGGTGGGCTTGGCTTTGCTTGTGCCGTTTGCCGGGCTCTCGAGTCATCGCTGGGGCCTGGCTGTGGTTGGACCGACCGTGATCGCGGCGCTCGGACTGGCTGCTGCGAGCAGATGGAGGGCGCCGCGAGTTCCAACAGCTTGGCGCCCGGCGACAACCGCCCTGCACGGCGCCGTCGGACTGGCGCTGATCTGGGCTCTGCAGAGCTTCTACTCAGGTCACCGTTACGAAGAGCCATCGTTTCGCTCGGCCGGCCTGCAGGAGGGCTTCGAGAAGCTGGGCCTCATGCAAGACCAGAAGATCGCCACCACCCTGCCCCTGCAATACCCGCTGTACGGAGCCAGCTTCTCGAACGAGGTGGGATACCTCGGTGACCCGGGCGCTGATGCGACCATGCGCCCGATCCGTGACTGCATTGGGTTTCAGCGGGCACTCAGAACCGGGCGATACGGCTACCTGATGACCGACGTTGGGTTCGGATCGCGCCATGGGCCTGTTTCGAGATGGATGAGGGGCCCGCAGGTTCGGACGATCCTGCGGGATCGTCGCGTAGTCGTCTACAAGCTTCTCGCGCCGCCGGCTCCATCCACCTGCCTCGGGCTGCGATCTGACTGACTACGGCAGCCAGTGCTGTGGGTCAGACGTCGAAGTGCTTGGAGGCCAGCTCTTCGATCGTACCCTTGGTGCGCATCGTCGTTGCGCCGACCAGCTTTTCGATTGCCTTGAAGTCGAGCGCCGAGTCGCGGGTGCCGCCGCTGGGCAGCCAGTAGAGCTCACGCTCGCCGAAGGCAAGCCGATCTGAGTCGGTGGATTCGACCATCACCTTCTTTCGCACCCCGGCGGCGGGCCTCTTGGGCAGCAGGGCAACCTGGAGCTTGCCCTTCGAGGACCTCAAGAGCCGCGGCTCGAAGGGATTCTGCTTCGCGATTCCCCTTACCTGCGCGGCGCTGCGCAGGAGAACCGTCACTTCGAAGCCCAGCGACTTCGCCAGCCCCCTCTCGATCCGACCGACTAGCTTTGCCTCTGCCTCCCTGGGGCCTTCGAATACCACGTTGCCGCTGGCCCTGAGGGCTGCGACGTCGTCAAGGCCCAACTCCTCGAACAGCGAGACCAGGTCCGGGTTGCTCACCCGGCGACGCGACCCGAGGTTGACACCACGCAGAAAGGCCGCGTACGCGGGCACCCCGGCTACCTGGCTGCCGCCGCCTCAGGCGTGGCCCTGATGATGCTCGTCTTCCTCAGCGGTCCGCTCTGCCCAGGGAACCGCTTCGAGGCGGCCGTCTGGGATCCGCTCGCCGCTCTCGATCGAGACGCCGTAGGTTCCCTCTTCGATCCGCTTCTCGGCGCGCTCGATCGCATCGAGGTCGGCGCGCAGGCCCTCCTCGAAGCCGGCTTCGACCTCGCGATCGTGCAGATTCGTCGCGTCGTCGGAGGGATTGGTGGCCGGCTCCGTGTCGCCTGTGTCGCCCAGCTTCGCGAGCGACCCCTCGATCCGGGAGCGTTCTTTTTGTAGCAGCGCGCGAGCGCGGTCGGTATCCATGCGCTGGATCCTAGTTGCCCCGGCGCAACCCACGCTTTGCAGGAATGTTCGTCCACCCCACGGGAGCGTCAGGCACGGAACCTGCAGCCGACGGCCGGGCGAGACGCTAGGCTTTTTGGTGCCGGATCGGTTTTGCACTTGGGCGGGGGCGCCTTGGAGGCGTAGGAAGACCAGGCTCGCATTGATCGCGGCGCGGCTTCAGCGAAGCTGATGCAAACGGGACCTCAAAACACACGCATGGGCGCGGCGAATCGGGCTGGGCGGCGCCGGCGCGGGCTGCTGGTCATCTTGATCGCACCGGTTCTCGTCCTGCTGCTTGCCTCGGTTGCTCATGGCGCCGAGCGGATCTACTGGGGAAATTACGATGACCCCGCCTTCGCGCTCTCCTACGCGAACGTTGATGGCAGCGGCGGCGCCGACCTGCCGACCCCGGGCGTGCCCAAGGACGGGCCGCAGGGCTTCTCGCTCAATCCGGCGACCGGGACGCTGTACTGGGCCAATTACGGCGAGCAGCCATACGGTGCCGGAGAAGGCGCGGGCA
>JBBRJW010000729.1:0-2124 GCA_038218705.1 Chthonomonadales bacterium
GACGGCGAAATCTTATTCTCAGCAGAGTATATCATACCGGCCGACCGGTGTCAATTGGCCGTTCCCTCGGATCCACTTGACCAAGTGTCCACGATGAACGGCGGTATCGGTCGCGCTCCAGGCGCGCAGAAAGCTCACACACTATCGGCTGAATGGCACTCACTTCCAGGCTGCCGATAGAATGTGCAAAGCACCTGTAGAACTCGCTCTCAAGATTGATCAGATCAAGCGCCGGCGCATCGGCCAGACAGCTCGACGCTCCGAACCACTCCTGACAATAGTGACGGATACACTCTTGCTTCCGCGGATCCCCTGATGGGATGGATGCCTGAAAGAGAAAACGCTCCGCATTTCGGTGGAGAGAGCCCCCCACGAGCTTACGTCCATCCTGTTCGTCTATTGTGTCAGCGATTCCTGCTGACGTAAAGCAATCCGCGGAATGAGAATGCTTCCCTTGCCCGGGTCTTCCGCAGGCCTGAGCTGCGGCAAGCCCGGACGCACGAAGCGCGCCCGTGATCGGCCGGATGACCTGCTGATAGAGAATCCGGATGGGTGGCCCAGCCGACAGCCCGAGCGCGCTAATCGGTCCGCCCATCGCGATCGTCAGGTCATCACCGTGGAGTACGGCCCGCCCGCCCGTAATGCGGCGCACCAGCCTGTCGGAATCCAATGTCCGGGCGGACGCGGTCAGACTGGCAACACTCTGAAAGCGGCCTAGGGATAGGCAGAAGCCCGCCCAGGTATAGCACCTCACCCACGGCTGCTCAGAGTCGGAGAGGAAGAGCGCCTCATCCATGGCCATCATGGCAGCCGCGCTGCCCTCTAGCCGCGGAAGCTGCCGCCACACCGACATCAGTGCGAGGCGACCTTGTTGAAGAGGGGCTCGTATCGTACGTCAAGGTTCTTCACCGCGGCTGTCTCATCGAGCCGGGAGATCACCGTCACGTGAGGAGCGGAACGGACGAGCTCCGGGTCACTCTCAATCTCGCCTGCAATGGCAATCATGGCATCGATAAAGCAGTCGAGCGTCTCCCGGCTTTCAGTCTCGGTCGGCTCTATCATGAGCGCTTCGGGAACGATCAGCGGGAAGTAGTTGGTCGGGGGATGAAATCCGTAGTCCATCAATCGCTTCGACACGTCCAGCGCACGAACCCCGTGCTGCTGTTTCTGCCGCGCGAGCGAGAGCACCACCTCGTGCATGCACGTCGGGCTGTTGTAGGCCACGTCATAATAGGGCGCCAGCCGCGCTCGAACATAGTTCGCGTTGAGCACCGCGTTTACGCCTACTTCGCGGATCCCGTTGGAGCCAAGGGCGAGAACGTACGCATACGCACGAACGGCAAGCAGGAACGCGCCATAGAATGTATGAATTCGCCCCACGGATCGCGGGCGCTCCGCGTTCAGCCGGTAGTGCGCTTTGCCGTCCACGACCTCCTTCACCACCACAGGAACCGGCAGGAATGGCTCGAGGGCGGGCATCACGCTCACTGCGCCAAGGCCCGGGCCTCCGCCGCCGTGAGGGGTGCTGAAGGTCTTGTGGAGGTTGAAGTGCATAACATCGAATCCCATGTCTCCGGGCCTTGTGAGGCCCAGCATGGCATTCATGTTAGCGCCGTCGCAGTAGACCAGTCCGCCAGCTTCGTGCACTGCGTCGCATATCTCCTGGATATCCGACTCAAATAGCCCAACCGTGTTAGGGTTTGTGAGCATCAGCGCCGCGACGTCCGGGCCCAGCGCGCCGCGAAGGGCAGAGACGTCCGTCAGCCCGCGCGCATCGGCGGGAATCGAGCGGACCTTGAAGCCGCACCGGGCGGCGCTGGCCGGATTCGTGCCATGAGCGGACTCCGGGATGACAATCGTATCGCGATGTGCCTCGCCTCGCTCGACGTGGTAGGCACGCACCATCATCATCGCCAGCAGCTCGCCATGTGCGCCAGCCGAGGGCTGCAGGGTTGTAGCGGCCATCCCGCAGATCTCGGCAAGCATGCCCTGCAGCTCGTGCATGAGCTGCAGAGCGCCCTGTAACCGGTCATCGCCCTGCATGGGATGGAGCATTGCGAACCCCGGGAGCGCTGCCGCCGCCTCGTTTACCCGCGGATTGTACTTCATGGTACACGATCCGAG
>JBBRJW010000730.1:0-2124 GCA_038218705.1 Chthonomonadales bacterium
GGGTCGTCGAGCAGGTGGCCAGCGGAGCGCACACTTGCCCCCGCCTCCAGCACGAGGCCGACCAGGGCCGGCTGGTTGCTGTCGCGCAGTCGCCCGGCCCCCGGCCGCTCGCCCTCGCGAACGGACACGACCTCATCGCCCGTGGAGAATACTGCCACCGATGGGCGGCGGCCGACCGGAACACGCGCGCAGCCCGCGGTCGCGAGCATCGCGAGCTCGGCCGCCCGGACCCTGCAGCCTGCCTTCAGAACCAGGGCTCCCGCTGCGAGGTCGCTGCCCTGCCGCCGGATGTGCTGCGCGGGCCTCGCCGCCCGATGAATCGCGACCTCACCTGCGCCACCCGGAGAGGTATCCTCCACCATCACGATGGCGTCTGCGCCCTCCGGGATGACGCCCCCGGTCATGATCTTCGCCGCGCTCCGCGCCACTACCGCGTCGCCAGGATCCCCGCCCGCGGCAATGTCCCGCAGGGCCCGCAGCACCACCGGCTGCTCCGGTGAGGCTCCAAGAGTATCGACCGCCCGAACGGCGTAGCCATCGACAGCGGAGTTGTGGAAGGGCGGATTGTCGATATCAGTAAGGATATCCGTTCCCAGCAGCCGGCCATGCGCTTCGAGGAGCGGAACGCTCTCGCTGCCAAGCGGTTCGACCCCCTCCAGCATGAGGGCCCGGGCCTCCTCAACGGAGAGCATAGGCGCTCCCCTTCTCGGCCGCCAGCGCCACTCGAATGGCCTCTTCCACGGGCGAAGTCTCCTCCACGGGCCTGGTCGTGAGAAGCGGCTCCGAGAGCGGCGTGGTGCGATTGCACATGAACCGCGGCTCACCGACATGGTTTTGCGCCGCCGCGTGATAGAGGAATGGGTGACAGAGGTAGACATCGCCCGCGTCGGCAATTGCCTCGGTTACCCGGAGCCGCGTTCCGTACTCATCGAGGCTCTCCTCGTCCATAAATCGCTTTCGGCGCGCCTCTGCCTCGCCCGGGTCGGCCAGGTTACTAGCCGCGCCGGAAATGCCGGTCAGCTCGGCCAGCCACGGATGACTCCGGCTGCAGGCGGGAATGGCGTCGTGAATAGAGATCGGCTCTGAAAGTCCGGCGAGGTATCGGGCCACGACCTGATGAGAGCCCTCCGCAACCATGGTTGCGCCGCCCCGCGAGCCCGTGTCGGAGAACATGCAGAGCATCAGCAGACCCTGGTCCGGGCTGTGCACCGTGTGGAGGAACTGAATACCGTCCCAATGCCAGCCATTTCGGGGCACGCTCCACGGGCGCTCCGAGCCCTCCGAAAAGTTCACCGGCCACCAGCCCCAGCCGTCGCGCTGCCGCGTCCGCTTCCAGCGGCCCGGCCCGGTCAGGTCCTCGATTGCGCCCACCAGTCGATCCGTCATGCAGACATCGAACACAGGCGAGCAGAAGGCCTCCTTCATGTGCAGCATCGGCTGCGTCCAGGTGTTCCTGTCACGCCGATTCACGCCTCGCTCTGCGAGCTGACCCCATAGGTAATCCTGTGCGGCGAGCGCCGCCTCGCGCGGAATGGCCCCGCGTACGCGCACGAGCCCCCGCTCCACAAAGTGCGCTACTTCGGCATCCGTAAGGCTCTTCCACTCTCTGGAATGAATAGGCATGGCATCCTCCCTGGAAGCGATAGTCCCTATTTCAACTCGCAACCGCCCAAAGCCTGCAATCTCTGCCGGCACGACGAATTGCATAAGGTCATATTCCGGAATGAGCAGCTAAGTTACCCCGGCCTAGCGGAGCGACTCGCAGGGCGAATGGGTTTTCCTCTCCCCCTGGGCCCTCCCGGCGGAGCTACTCGCAGGGAGCATGGGACTTTCCTCACCCCCGGCCCCTCCCCTCAACGCTCACTCGCTTCGCGCGGGAGGCACGCAAAGGCGCACGCAAGCTTCGCTCTGCACGTTCGCTAAGGGAGGGGTGACTGATATCGCTTGCCAATGGCCCCGGCTTCGCCTGCTGGTTCAAGCCGGGCGAGTGTTGGACCGCGCCTTCCTACAGGGAGAGTTTCTGGCAGGCGCTTCTTACTCTGTTCACGGTGCAGGGATTTCATTGCGCCCAGAGGGAGCGAGTGCGCACGCCCCTCCCTTAGCGAACGAGCATCGCGACACCAG
>JBBRJW010000731.1:0-2124 GCA_038218705.1 Chthonomonadales bacterium
CTGGGTTGTGAAGGCGCTCAACACGAACATGCCGTTCGATCGGTTTACAATCGAGCAGCTCGCCGGCGATCTGCTTCCGGGTGCGACGCTCGACGACAGAATCGCCACCGGATTCAACCGTTGTCATCTGCTGAATGGCGAGGGAGGGGCGATTCCAGAGGAGCAGCGTAGCGTCATCCTTTTTGATCGGGTCGACGTAACCGCTACCACCTGGCTCGGGGCCACCATCGCCTGCGCGCAGTGTCACGACCATAAGTACGACCCCTTTACCCAGCGGGACTACTACTCCCTGATGGCCTTCTTCAACCAGGTTCCTGAGTCGGGAGTGCCGCCTTCTGGGGGTCAATACCGCATCGCTGATCCGTGGGTATACACTCCAGGCCCTGATGAGGCGGCCAGGCTGGCTCAGTTCGAGGAGTCGATCGGTAAGGCGGTCGCACCGGAGGAGAAGAAGCGGCTCGAAAAGGCCCGCGACGATCTCCGGGCTACGCTTCCGAAGGTGATGGTGATGTCCGATGCGCAGCCGCGGAAGACTCACGTGCTGCTGCGCGGAAACTACGAGATGCCCGGGGACGAGGTGGCGCCCGCGACTCCCGTTAGCCTGGCTCCCATGCCGCAGGACGCTCCGAAGAATCGCCTCGGGCTGGCGCAGTGGCTTGTGAGCCCGGCCAATCCCCTCATGGCGCGTGTGCAGGTGAATCGGGCCTGGCAGCTCTTCTTCGGGCAAGGGCTTGTGAAGACGTCGGAGAACCTCGGCACACAGTGCGACCCTCCCTCCCACCCCGAGCTGCTCGACTGGCTCGCCGTGGAGTTCCGCGAGAGCGGATGGGATGTGAAGCGACTGCACCGTCTCATCGTTACCAGCGCTACTTACCGACAGAGCTCCCGCGTACCGGCCGCGCTTCGGCTTCGCGATCCCGAAAACCGGCTCCTGGCTCGCGGGGCCAGATTCCGGGTATCCTCGCTGCTCCTGCGCGACGTGGCGCTGGCCTCGGCCGGGCTGCTCGACCCGCGGATCGGCGGCAAGCCGGTCTACCCCTATCAGCCTAAGGGCATCTGGGATGGCCTCGCCATCACCAAAGAGCGCGACTTTACCTACCCGCAGTCGAAAGGTCCGGACCTCTATCGGCGCAGCCTCTATACCTTCTGGCGGAGAACGGTCGCGCCGGCGAATATGTTCGATGCCTCCGTGCGCAACGTCTGCAAAGTGCGGCTTACGGTCACCAGCACGCCGCTCCACGCGCTCACCATGCTGAACGATGTCACCTGGGTGGAGTCCGCACGAGCGCTCGCCGAGCATGTGCTGAAGGAAGCGCCCGCAGCGCCGGACGCACGCCTTGCCGAGGCCTTCCGGCGCGTATTGGCGCGCAGGCCGCGCCCCGACGAGATCGCAGTGCTGCGGCGTGGGCTGGACCGATCCCTCGCGGCGTACCGTGCGGACCCGAAGGCGGCCAGCGCCTTCCTGGCCGCCGGCGAGAGTCCTCGCGATCCGAAGCTCGACCCGGTGGTCCACGCGGCGTATGCGCAGGTCTGCCTCTCCCTCTACAACCTCGACGAGGCCCTCACGCGCGAATAGGAGCCCGGCCAGCATGAACCCTGAATTCGAGAATGCGCTCCGCCTGACTCGCCGACAGCTCTTCGGCAGCGCCGCCTCCGGGATCGGCATCGCGGCGCTGGCGAGCCTGCTGAGCAGCGAGAGCGCCGCGGGGCCCGTCGCACGCTCAAGAGGCGGGCTGCAGGGCCTGCCGCACTACACACCTAGCGCAAAGCGCGTGGTGGTGCTATGGCAGGGCGGGGCGCCCTCGCATGTCGATCTCTTCGACCATAAGCCCGGGCTACTCGAGAAGCGGGGACAGCAGGTGCCCGACTCGGTGCGCAAAGGAGCGCGCCTCTCTACGATGACCGCGGGCCAGGCGCTGCACCCTGTGCTGCCGCCGATCAAGCCATTTCAGCGGTATGGTAAGAGCGGCCTCATGCTCTCCTCACTTCTTCCGCACACCGGCTCGATCGCCGACGAGATCTGCCTCGTTCGTTCTATGCACACCGAAGCGGTAAACCACGCGCCAGGTGTCACACTGTTTATGTCAGGAAGTCAGATCCCTGGCAGGCCGAGCATGGGAGCCT
>JBBRJW010000732.1:0-2113 GCA_038218705.1 Chthonomonadales bacterium
TCACGATCGCCAATGTGCGCGTAACCGAGCTGCCGCCCGCCGCCCCGGAGCGGCGCCCGCTCCAGATCCCTCTCGCGCCTGTTCGCCTCAGCAACACAGTCGCCAGCGGCGGCGCTATCTGGTTGCCCGGGCGTTTTGTGCAGCAGCCGGGCCACCCGCTCATTATGGACGCCGCCGACGCGGAGAGCATCACACCACAGGATGGACGCCCGGTCATGGCGGCCGATCCAGTATTATCCGCCAGCGCGTGCATTCAGTTTGTACGCCAGGCCACTTACGCCTTTCAGATCGCGGATCCCGGTCGCTACCAGCTCTGGGAGCGTGCATGGTTTCCAGGTCCTGGCTACAATCATGTTGAGAGCCTCGATGCGCGGCCCGCGGTCGTGATCAACGACAATCTACCGGGGACGCCGTCGAATCAGTGGGTCTGGGTGCGCGCCGGAGTCATTGAGATCGGCGCAGGACCCCATCGACTCTCGATACAGAGCTACTTTAATGGGGCGCGCCTTGGGCGCCTGCTTCTCGCGCCGGTGTCCGACGCGCCACCGACAGGCGATGGTGGGCGCGCCTCGACGTCTACTGGGCCAACAGTCGGCACCGCGGAGACCGCGGACGCAGCGCCGCTCGACGTCGCGCGATGGGTGCGGCTGCAGCTCCAGGTTATCGGCCAGCGGTCCGATGTAACCGTCGAGACCTCGACCGACAGAGGCCGAAGCTGGCGGGGCCTGCCCGCCTCGGGCGTTGGCGGAACTGCGGTGCGTGGACGCGGCGTCGACACGCTGCGGGCCCGCGTTACGCTGCGCCGGAGACCCGACGGGCCCTCGCCAATTGTCACGGAGGTCACCGCGGCCTATCAACCGGGCCCGGCCGATCAGACTGTACTGCAAAACGCGCGCATCGCTCTCACATTCGGGCCAACGGGCCTGCGAGGGCTCCGTTTCCGCGACGCCGGTGTCGACCTGCTCCGTGGCGGCCAGGAAGCTCCGCTCTTCAGCCTCAACGTAAAGCCTCCCGGTCTGGCAGCTCCCACATGGATCGACTCAACCGGAGCGGTCGTGCTGGAGCGAACCCTCTCTTCGGGTTCGCTGCGGCAGAGAGTTCGCTTCCCGAACGGGATCGAGGTCACCTGCACCATACGCCTCGAGGGCGCGGATAGCCGATGGTCCATCGCCATCGATAACCGCTCTCCGCTGGAGGTCTGCGCGGCCCGCTACCCCATGCTCCTGGGCGTCAGCGCCGGGTCGTCACCGGCTCAGGAGACGCTCATCCGCCCCGCCAACTGGAGCCAGATCATTCGCAATCCCGTGCAGGCAAATATGGGCCCGGCACGCGATCTGGCGATGCACTGGGGCTACGTGTACGGCGAGCGGGCCGGCCTCTACCTGGGAGATCACAACCTTCCGGTCGCCGACATGGAGCTGATTGCCTCTCGCCACGACCCGACTTCGCTGAAGTTCGGTATCAGTCGGGAGTTCCTCGTCGCGCCAGGAACCAGGCGCTCATGGCCAGACTATGTACTGGCTGCGCGAAAGGGAACCGACTGGCACCCGGGGGCCGATATCTACCGCGCCTGGGCGGAATCGCACCTGCAAAAGGCAGACCACCCGGCCTGGACCCGGCGCGCGGATGGATGGTTCTACGCCAACTCCGATTACTTCCAGAATGAGGGCTATTCAGGTCTTGCCGCCACCCAGGAGGCAGGAAGCGCACGCGGTGTCGGGCTCTATATGGGCGGGAACCGCTCGCAAATCGATGGCCCCATTGAGTACGTTGGTATGTGGCCCACGTACTGCCCGGCTTACGGGAGCCTGTCCGAGTTCCAGGAAGTCCATCGCGATCTGCGTGAAGCCGGATCGCACGCCAACTGGTATTTGAACTGGCAGCTCTCGTCGCCATCGCGCCTCCTGAAGAGCCGCGTCGCGGGCATCATTCCAAAAGCATGGGTGGAGCGTCCGGAGCCCTGGCCACTCGGCAAGTTCTTCGAGGCGACGACGCTGCGATGGTTCGCAGATGGCCCCGTGCAGCCCGCCGGCACAGACCGCGATGAGATTTCGCAATCTGCTGCAAGCCCCCTCTGGATGCAACACCATCTCGATGCAACCCGGCAGCAGGT
>JBBRJW010000733.1:0-2103 GCA_038218705.1 Chthonomonadales bacterium
CGTGCGGCAGGACATCGATCGCCTGAACGCTCTTCCCGGCGGCCTTGATACGTCGGTAGAGACTGTACCACTCAGGGCTTCCGCCTCCGGGCCGGCCATCCTGGGGCGTCCACTCAATCGCCCTGAGGCTGTCGATCGCCAGGAGATTATCGAGCTGGGGGATCGCCTGCGTCCCGTCGAGGTGGTACATCGCGTAATCGAGCCAGTCGCACTGCGACTGAAGCGCGGGCTGCACGAACCTGCGGAACATTCGCGGGCTGATCATGCAGCAGAAATCACACTGGATCTTTGCGGTGCGTCCCGGGCCCCAGAGCGAAAACGCGTGAAAGCCGTTGGCTCCGTCAGCGTCGGCGAGCAAGGGGCGCATCGCATCGAACACGTCGAAATAGGCCTGCGTGATTGCCTCGATCGAGGAACTCACCCACCCTGGACGCTCCACGAGATCCATCAGGGTCTGTTCCGAGCCCCTGAGTTGCGCCAGTGTGTCGAGATTCTCGACAAGGTCCGGGTAGCCGATAAGGTATCGCCCCTTCTGCTCTCGCCGCGCCGCCTCGATGTGGGCGACGTGACGCTCCCACCAGACTCCCTCCGGCCGAAATACGAGGGGCGGATGAGTTTCCGGGTCGCTAATCACCGGCTCGTACCAGATGGTCTCCGGGCTCAGCCGGGCTTCGGAGCCGAGCAGCAGACCGACGCTACCGGGCCCCAGGCTGCACTTGTACATCGGGAAGGCAACGCCGCCATAGTAGGTATTGGAGAGCAGGTGTAGCTGCTGCTCGACACGATATGCGGGAGAGAGCCACTGCGCCTCGAGGCTGGATGGGGGCGGCGGAGCAGGGATGGCCTCAGCGGGCTCGTCGCGAGGGGCGACCACGTGGAGGGCAAGATCGCGGTGATCCCACCAGTCGACCAGCGCGCGTTGAGCCGCGGGCCAATCCTTCTTCCAGAGCAGTTGCCCGCGCCCGTCGTAAGCGTCCACGCCGCCTGGCGGCTCGGCCTCGTCAATCATTGAGGCAACCCATACTCTCGCGGCAGATAAGGAGACTCTTCTCGGTACGAATGGCTAGTTCCGTCAACTTCTCATCTCCCGTAAGATCACGCATGGCGTATTCCGACCGGCTCGTCAGACGGCCTCCGTGGCGAAAAACCACCGACCGTCCGAAGAGCCGCCAGATTCTCCTGCCCGATCCGAGCTAGCCCTAGGCTGTGACCAGCTCGCGCGCAAGCCGAACCGCACCACTTGCGTTGTCGCTAAAACCGTCGGCGCCGATCTCGTCGGCGTAACGCTGGGTCACCGGCGCGCCGCCAATCATCACCTTCACGCTATCGCGGACCCCGGCTGCCTTCAGTGCCTCAATCGTGTTCTTCATGCCAGGCATCGTGGTCGTGAGCAGTGCGGAGATGGCGATGAGAGGCGCATTCTTCTCCTTGATAGCCTCCACAAACTTCTCAGGGGAGACGTCAACGCCGAGGTCGATCACTTCGAATCCGCCACCCTCGAGCATTGCGGCCACCAGGTTCTTGCCAATGTCGTGCAGGTCGCCGCGTACAGTTCCAATCACAACACGGCCAATCGGCTTGGTGCCCGATGCCGCCAGGAGCGGCTTGATCAGCTCGAGGCCAGCTTTCATGGCGCGGGCCGCAATCAGAAGCTCCGGCACGAAGTACTCGTTCGCCTCGAAGAGACGGCCAACTTCGTCCATAGCTGGGACCATCGTATCGGTGAGCAAGGTCTGCGGGTCCACGCCCTCCGTAAGCGCCTGCGCAACCAGCTTTTTCGCTTCGGGCGCATCGCCTTCCAGAATGGCGTTGTAGAGAGGCTGCAAGTCCATGAGAGTTCCTTTCGGATTCGTGGTTCGACGGGGCCAGGTCCGGCGTCCGCTATGAAGTCTTGTTCCCGGCCATAAGAGTATTGTCGGGTGAAGAATAACATGGCCTGCACCCTACTTCAACGGGTACTTAGTACCTACGCAGGTACCTCAGTACTGCCCAGACATGGCGAGGCCCCGATCCGTTATGAATCGGGGCCTCTCCCTGTCTGTGTACAGCGTTCGTTATCGAGGTGTTTGTGCTAGCTCATGGGCATGAACCGCAAGCCGTGTT
>JBBRJW010000734.1:0-2096 GCA_038218705.1 Chthonomonadales bacterium
CAGTGGCGCGCCTCAAAGGTGGCGACCCATTCGTCTTCGGCCGTGGCGGCGAGGAGGCCGAAGAGTGCCGCGCGGCCGGCATTCCCTTTGAAATCGTTCCGGGGATCACTTCCGCCATCGCCGCTCCTGCCTACGCCGGAATTCCTGTTACGCACCGGGACGCTGCCTCGTCCTTCTGCGTCATAACCGGCCATGAGCGCGACGACGCGGGCGAGGGATCCACGCGATTGCCGGGTCAGGCCGAAGGTCGCCGCGACTGGGGCAGGCTCGCTCACGCGGCCGACACCCTGATCTTTCTGATGGGGGTAGAGGCGCTGCCGGAAATCACCGCTCGGCTGCAGGAGCACGGGCGCGCGGGCTCCACCCCCACTGCCCTGGTGCAGTGGGGCTCATGGAGCAGGCAGAGGGTCGTATCGGGGACGCTCGCGACCATCGTGGATGCAGTACGCGCGGCGAGGCTGACGCCGCCGGCGGTCTGTATCGTCGGTGACGTTGTTCGGCTGCGCGAGAAGCTCCGCTGGTTCGACGATCCAGGGCTCCATCCGCTCTTCGGAAGACGCATCCTGGTCACCAGGGCGCGCGAACAGGCGAGCAGCTTTGCGGAGGCCCTGCGGCAGGCAGGCGCAGAACCGGTAGAGTTTCCAATCATTCGAATCGAGGCCGAGAACGATCTCTCAACGCTCGATCAGGCAATCGAGCAGATAGCCCACTTTCGATGGCTCGTCTTCACGAGCTCAAACAGCGTGCGCATTTTTGCCCGGCGGCTGGAGGAGCACGGGCGGGACTCCCGCTGTCTGGGCGGTGTGAGTGTCGCCGCTATCGGCCCGGCCACGGCGGAAGCGCTGATGCGGGAGCTTGCCATTCGAGCCGACTATGTCCCGACGGAAGCTGTGGCCGAGGCCATGGCTGAACAGTGGCCGATGAGCCTTCAGCCGGGCCAGCGGGTGATGCTGCCTCGGGCGGCCGATGCTCGCGATCACCTGGTCGCAGCGCTGACCAATCGAGGGGCCATCGTCTACGATATCCCGGTCTACCGAACTCTACTCGATGGCGCAGGGGCGGAAGAGGTGCTGAATCAGCTCCGCAATGGCACAATCGATGCAATCACCTTCGCCTCCTCCTCGACCGTCCGCAACTTCGCGGAGGCGATTTCCCCGGGCGCAGGGAATTCGCTGCGGGAACTGGTGGGGCGCGCCAGAATCGTAGCAATCGGCCCGGTCACGGCGCAGACCGCGAGTGAAGTCGGTCTCCCGCCAGACGCTGTCGCCGGTGTTCATACAATCCCCGGGCTGCTGGCCACGCTGCAGACACTCTTTTCCGCCGAGAGCGGCGCGATGAAGGACGCACAATGATCTACCCGGTCGATCGGCCGCGCCGCCTTCGGCGCTCGTCGCTGTTGCGGGATATGGTTCGCGAGACCGCTATAAGTACGCGAGACCTGCTCTACCCGCTGTTTGTCACAGCGGAGGGGTGCTCGACTGAGATCGCGTCGATGCCCGGGATCTATCGCTACACGGTAGACGACCTCTGCAGGGCCTGCGAAGCGGTCGCGGAGGCAGGACTTCCGGCGGTAATGCTCTTCGGCATCCCCACCACGAAGGACGAGGCGGGTTCTGGCGCGTACGACGAGGCCGGAATAGTGCCGACGGCTATCCGCGCGATCCGGCGGACCGTGGGCGATGCGCTTCTGATTGCCCCGGATGTCTGCCTCTGCGAATACACGTCCCACGGACATTGTGGCGTGCTGCATGGCCAGGACGTGGACAACGACGCCACGTTACCTCTGCTCGCGCGCGCCGCTGCGGCGTACGCTGCAGCCGGCGCGGATATCGTTGCCCCGTCCGATATGATGGATGGCCGGATTGCTGCCATTCGACAGAGCCTCGATTCCGCAGGATTCTCAGAAACGAGCATTATGGCCTACGGGGCAAAGTACTGCAGTGCGTTCTACGGCCCTTTTCGCGAGGCAGCGGATAGCGCGCCACAATTTGGAGATAGGCGAAGTTACCAGATGGACCCCGGCAATCGACGCGAGGCGCTGCGGGAGCTGGCCCTCGACGCCGAGGAGGGCGCGGACATTCTGATGGTGAAGCCAG
>JBBRJW010000735.1:0-2095 GCA_038218705.1 Chthonomonadales bacterium
TTCGGCCCGATCCGTTCGCCGAGATCGAGCATCGCCTCGATGGTATGCACGAACGGAAACCTGTGGCTATCTCGCAGAGTCTTCGGCCCGATGAACTCCAATCCCAGCGAGCAGCCGTGCTCACCCAGAATGTCAGCCGCCGGCCGAAAGCGCTCCACGTGGAAGCGCAGATTGGAGTCGAAGTTCCTCTCGTTCGAGCCTGGCATAATCCAGGTGCTGACCCGATTCGCTCCTAGCGCCGACGCCGCTTTCGCAAGCCGAGGCAGCTCGCCAAGGGAATTCCGCCAGTCTGCCTCCTCGCCTCTCCAGTTGACCGGCAGGCCCCAGCCCGCTGGCCTCACGCCGGCCGCGATCATGGTCGCGCGGATCGCGTCCAGCTCGCCCGCCTCGATACGCACCGCTATCTCAGCGGGACTAATCTCGACCCCCTCAAATCCGCCAATGGTCGCTGCACGCACCGCCTCCTCCAGGCTCGCTGCGCGTACGCCAATCGCCCCGGGACTGAGCGCTCTAAACATTGTTTCGCCTCTTCTCGCTGCCGCGCAGGCCAGGCCATGCACGGAGAAAATGGGCCCGCGAACAGCGGCGCCTGCGGGACTGTTCTCCTCGGTCGTCGCCGAGTCCTCCACTCATCGAACAGGACGGCGGACTAGCGGCTCTGGGTCTCGACCGGCGGAACCACGATAGAATCGAGGGCACTGATCTCGAGTCCGCCCGCAGTGTCCCGGCGAAGCCCGCCCCGGCTGCCGCTCTCGTCACGCCCGCCGCGGCGAGCGCGCTCCAGGTCCTTTCCGGTCATCGGCCCCGCCGGCAGATCCACGGCGCGACCAAAGCGGGCGAGACCGACGTTTGCCGCTACTCGAACGGGGAAGCTCAGAACACGAGCGCGCGCGCCATCGGCTGCCGTGAGGATGTAAGCCTTGTCCTGACTCAGCCGAAGGAGCAGGTCGAGATCTGCATCATCACCCGCGAGCGCGAGCCCCAGCGCCGCTCCCGCGCGGACCCGGAACCGATCGCTCTTTGCGCCGGCTTCCAGGGCCTGGGCGATCATGGTGCGCTGGCCAGCGGAGATTCCGGACTCCCGCAGTTGCAGAGGATTCGTCGCAGACGCCCAACCCTGCGGGTCCGTAGGGCGGCCTCGATAGGCGATTGCTCCGAGCGAAATCAGCGCCCGGCTGCGAAGGTATCCGTCGTCGGATACCGCCAGGTGGGCCATGAATGGAAGCAGGCGGGGATTCGCGCGCGCGGTCAGGATGTCTGCGGCGGCATAGTAGTATGCTGGCAGCCCTCGAAGTCGCTCAGGGGCCTCCAGGATGCCGATCATCACGCGCTCGATGTCGACCCCCTGGTCTTCCAGTGTCCGCAGCATCTTTTCGTCGAGCTTCCGGGGCGAAGTGCCAGGTTCCAACAGGAGGGAGAGGCCAAAGACGATCGCTTCACGACGCAGCCCGGCGCGCTGAGCGGATTCGAGCGCCATCACGCGGAACTTCCGGTTAAGCTCTGGTACGGAACCCGAGCGCGGGGGATCAAACTGGGATACGAACAGCGGAAAGGCCTGTTCTGGCTGATTGAGCTGCATCAGACTGAGACCTACCCACTCCTTCAGATCCGGATCCCTGCTGATCTCGTCGAGGGAGAAGTGCGCATTGGCAGCGCGTACCGCCTGCCGGTAATCGCGCCGATTGAATGCGTCGCGGACCTCAGCGGCGTCCTGAGCGAGCCTTCGGTCCGGCGTGACTTTCGCGGGCTTGCCCCGATTTGGCTCGGTTTCGGCAAGCGAGAACAGCCGCTCCCGGCCCCAGCCACTCTCCCAGCTCAGCCCCGTCAGTGCAATCGCATAGACCGTGTTATCCGAGAGAGCCTCGCCGCGCCAGTGAAGGCGCGCGCTCGCCTGCTGCATCTCCTCCCGAAAGAGACGCGGGAGTTCGGAGTCGCCAGCCGTACAGCGAATGGAGGCGGACGCCACTAGAATGGAGAGCAGGAGGACAGATATCATCGTCCTCGCCCGCGAGGGGCTTACCGAGGCCATCGGGGTAATCCTTTTCGTTCGCATCTCCCGGCAAGAGTGTAGCGCCGGAGCGAGCAGGAGCGCGGG
>JBBRJW010000736.1:0-2083 GCA_038218705.1 Chthonomonadales bacterium
ACGCCGGCCAACACACCCGATCAACTTCGGTTTGTCCTGTCGTCATGTTGAACGCGAGATCCGCGTTACTCGGAGCCAGAAGTTGCCAGTCGGACGCATACCCAGCAGCCTCCAGGATTGCCGATCGTTCGGTGCGTTCGAGCTTGAGTGCATCGAGAATGGCCGTAAGGTAGGGCCGAGAGGGATGGCGCTTACCCGTCTCGTAGGCTTTGATCGATGGGAGCGAAACGTGCGATCGTGCCGCAAGTGACCCTGCCCCGGTTTCCCGGACTGCTTGCTTCTTGACGCATCATGCCGCATGCGTCCGTGCGGTGTACAGCCGCTCGTGCTCGACCGGGCTGTGCATGGCGATCATGGAGTGGCGGCGGCGCGGGTTGTACCAGGCCTCGATCCACTCAAAGATCGCCGATGCGAGTTCCTTCCGCGTTGCCCATGACCTGCGATCGAGCAGCTCGCGCTGCAGGGTGCCGAAGAAGGACTCCATCATCGCGTTGTCGTAGGCCGAGCCCACGCGCCCCATCGACCCAAGCAGGCCGGCCTCTCGCAGCCGCTGGCCGAAGGCCCACGACGTGTACTGCGCGCCGCGGTCGGAGTGCAGCACCGTCTGACCAGGAGCAGGGCGCCGGCGCCACCGTGCCATCTGCACGGCATCGACGACTAGCTCAGCCCGCAGGTGGTCGGCGATCGACCAGCCGACGATCCTCCGAGCGTACACATCCAGCACCGCCGCCAGGTAGACCTTGCCCTCGCGCGTCGGATGCTCGGTGATGTCGGTGAGCCACAGCCGGTCCGGCGCGTCCGCGACGAAGCGCCGCCGCACCAGGTCATCGTGCACAGGCGGTGCCGGACACCGACGTTTGCCTCGGCGCCGGTAGATTCCGTGCAGGCCTGCTGCACGCATGAGCCGCGCTACCCGCTTGCGGCTGCACCGCACGCCGCACCCAAGCCGCAGTTCAGCATGGACGCGCGGCACGCCATACGTTTCGCGAGAGGTCATGTGAATCTCACGGATCGTAGCGGTCAGAGACTCGTCCGCCGCCGCTCGCAGCGAGGGCCCTCGTCCTCGCCACTCGTAGTAGCCCGAGGTCGAGACGTCTACTGCCCGGCAGGCCACCGCGACGCACACGCCGTCCGCGGCAAGCTCCTGGACCAGCCGGAAGGTCATTTTGGGAGGACATTCTCCCGCGCGAAGAAGGCCGCCGCGCGCTTGAGGATCTCGTTCTCCATCTCCAGTACGCGGTTGGCCCGCCGCAGCCGCACCAACTCCGCCCGCTCCTCGGTCGTCAGCCCTGCGCGTCGGCCCTGGTCGATGTCAGCCTGCTTCAGCCAGTTGTGCAGCGTCTGGTCGGAGACCCCGAGATCCGTGGCGATCTGCTTGACCGGCTTCTCACGCAGCCGTGCTAACTCCACCGCCCGCTCGCGGAACTCTGCCGGGTATCGCGTAGCCATCCTGGACTCCCTTCTCTGTGGCTCTTCGCCAACAGTCTAGGTGTCCGGAAAAGTGGGGGAGGCTCACGCCGGCCTGGATTCCAAACTGGAACCCTTGAATCGATCCATGCGTCACTTCGATATTCTGCGCCGAACCGAGATATATGCCATAGCTGGGAAACGAGTTGTTGCCGAGGATCGTGAATCCGCCAAGATCGAGCGACACGTCGCTACTCTGGATGTCGATTGCGATGACCGCACCATTCACGGAAAAGTTGCGCGTGAGATAGTAGTGCCCCCGCTCCGTGATGGCATACGGAAGCGAGGAGATGGGAGTGCCATTCAGCCGGACCCCATCGGTCGAACCGGGCGGACCAGGCGGATCGAGCGGGCCGCCGCGCACCCCAGTCGCCAGCATCGCCACGATAGCGACGCCCACGGCCAGCAGCACGATGAGTAAGATGTTAGTGGAACGTATCGACGCGAGCATGATGACTCCTCCGTGGCAGATGGTGACTGGGATTCTACTCGATTCTGACCGCCCGCTAGGCCGAAATCTGACGTTGCCGTCAACCTCCCGTGTCTCGTACAATCGCCGACGGCCGCTGCCATCCGCATTGCAGGCCGGACGCCGCTTCGCGATGATGGGAGGTGA
>JBBRJW010000737.1:0-2080 GCA_038218705.1 Chthonomonadales bacterium
ACGGGGCCCGGGCCTGCGAGACGCCGCGCGATGACCATAATGGCTTTCGTGTCCGCAAGAGTCTGGTAGTCACCTTCCACCCGAACCCAGTCATGGGTGCCGAAGATACTCGGCGGGACCGTAGCCGAGTGCGTCTCGACCCAGCCGCGCGCATCGCCAATCTGTAAGGTTGCTCCATTGCCTGTGGTGACGCCCTCTGTCTTCACCTCGGCGGTCACATGGTAAGAGGCGCCGGGGATTACCGGCAGGATCTGCGAAGCATGGTAGTAGTTAACGTCGGTTCCGCCCGTGAACTCCACCGCCAGCGTTCCGGCCTCCTGTTTCTGCTGAACGCCCTCGAGCGCGTTGATGCTCCACGACCCGTCGGCGCGCGTTACACCGGGCCAGCGGCGGTACGCCGAGCCAGGGCCAGCCGCGGGCGCAACGCCGAATCCGCCGGCCGTTGCATAGTGGTCCGAGACGACGGCGGCCGGAACGAGCGTATCGCCGAAGTGGAGGTTGTAGAGCGCGAACGGGTAGAACTGAGGCCGCTTCACCAGGGGCTGGCCCTGGTCGGCATAGCCCTTTACAGCGCCCCAGTACTCATTCGCGAACTCCCAGAAGTTCGCCATGACGATCTTATTTGACGGCCGCAAGAAGACCTTGAGCATCTCCGCGAGATGGAGCGCGTTGCCGAGAGAGTGCCTGTAAGGGACCGGGGTATCCTGGACGAAGCCTCCGTTGAACTCCGTTACCGCTATCGGAATGTCGTCACGCTTCGTCTCGGTTCGGAAGAGCTCACGCATTCGACTGAAGTAATCCTGTATCTGAGCCCCGGCAGCGAGCGCAACGGTGAACAGATCGTTCGCGCTGACCTTACCATCGTTACCGCTATAGCTGACCTTGTACGAGTGCTGGATCGCGAAGTCCATCGTGGGCCCGGCGATCCGTGTTACGGCCCGCGCCCAGCCGCTCAGGTCGGGGAACCCCGTAGCAATGACTGCGCCGAGCTTAACAGTGGGATCGACGGCCCGCATGGCGGTACGATATGCTATGTAGCGGTGGGCATACTGCTCGGGAGTCATCGGTGGGATGCGGCTGAAATCGTCGTTATTGAGGTGTGGGCCATGCTCGCTCTCGTTGCCGAACTCAAACCAGACGACGCGCCAGGGAGCCGGGTGGCCGTCGGCCGCGCGCTTCTGCGCCCAGGGGTGAGCGGCGTTCGCAGGCGAGTTGACGTACTCCACGAGGTCCGCTGCGTCCTGTGCGGAGCCCGTGTACTCCGCGATGGAGATCAGCGGCTTTGCGCCGATATCCTGGCAGTGCCGCAGGTACTCTGGCAAACCAAACTTCTGACCAGGGCGCTGCGACAGTGGCCCGATGGTCTCCTTCCAGCGGTAGAGGTGCGTTGCGCAGCCGCCGGGCCATCGTGCCACCTTGAGACCAGCCTGCTCCTCGAGCAGGGCCATCTGCGGCACCGTGGATTGGGCGAGCGGGTCCCAGACGCCCTCGCCATGGTCCGTCCCGGCCGGCGAGGAGTCGCCATATCCGCCCTTCTGGTAGGAGATCAGGTTGGAGCCCAGGACCTGGCGATTCACGGGGCCGATGGGATGGCGAAGGTCGATGGTTACGGTGGCAGTAGTCGGTGCGGCTTGTGCGGAGAGGCAGCAGGCGAGCGGGAGAATGATGGCCAGTGAGCAGGCCCATCGGTGAAGCGTGATCATCGTGAAACTTCCTTCAGTCTGCTGAGGAGCGGAAGAACGCGCCAGCGAGTCCATTTTCCGGCAGGTTGGCGTGCGCTGTGACGGCTGTGCCAGCGGGCTGACTCCATGATGGTCGATTAGCACTTTGCCGTCTACATGTCGTTTCCTCACACCGAAGGTCTTCTCCTTCGCCGAACCGGCTTTTCTGCCTCCGTGCTCACAAAAGAACGTGTCCCCAGCGGACGCGTGAGGTACACGCGGCGGCCGGGGACTATGACGTGGAGTGAAACGGTTGACCGCGCCGTGGCCTCATGCCAGCCGTTGACGCAGCCTCTGGATGGGTCGAATCAGAGCAGACGTGACGACGGCGCACATCATGGCAAGCCCGCCCGGTTCAG
>JBBRJW010000738.1:0-2080 GCA_038218705.1 Chthonomonadales bacterium
GGATCCGTTGTCCGGGTGCTTCGCACGGCTTGTTGCCTCGCCGCGCTTCCCCGTAGAGTACTGGCGGTGGAACGCCAGGTCACGTCCCTGAAGGAATTTCAGGTCGTGACAATCATCTGTGCGACTTCGTGTCGCACGCCCCGGCTGTCGATAAGGCCGAAGTTATCCTCGGCGTATTCGAAATCGCTGCCGCCATCCGCAATGTTGTACCAGAAGACCTTCTCCACACCGAGCCGGAAAGCGAGAAGGTGGCACTTTACAAGGTAGCCCGGATGTTCATTGAGCAACAGTCCCTGCGCGTAGTTCGATTGGCCGGGATAGCCATAGAAGCCGCCGGGATTCATATTCACGGGCGCGCCAATCTCGGTGAACCAGATCGGCCGAACAACCCCATGGCGCTTCATGGCGAGTTGAACGCTGGCGAGGAACGAGGGCTGCCACTTCTCCGGGGCAGGAAAGTTGGGCCACGCGTACGGGTGCAGTGCGAGAATGTCGAATTGGCGCGCCGCGCGGCTGGCGCAGTACTCCTGAACGCTCTTGAGATCCAGCTCCGCGACCTGATAGATCAGCTGCACCTCGACTCTGGCATCCCGCGCCGCCTGCCGAACCGCAATCACCTTCGCCTCCAGGTTGGGCCAGAACCAGGTCCACCGTTCTCGATTGGCACGATAGCCGAGGTTCTCCTCAATTCCCAGTTCCCAGAAGCCAACATCGGGGGTGGCGCGGAAGTACTGCTGCATCTCTGCCCGCAAACGAGCGAGCTGCTCCGCTGAAACCGGCCGCGTACTATCGCTCAACCACTCCTGGTCGTTTGTTAGCGGCAGCTCCTCCATCCCATGGCTTCTCCGCTCCCCGATCGCGCGCTTCCAGGCCGCAGCGTCCAGCGTGCCCGCGGCATGATCAAAAAACGGCGTAGCGAGCGTTTTGGTCCAGCGGTAGCCCAGCTCGGTGTCCGGAGCGTAGGCGTGGACCATGCCGAGCCGCGAGTCGCCGCCGGGATTCGAAGCTCCTGTGAGCGCAAGAACCGCAAATCCGAATTCCCGGCGAGCGTCATCCATGCCGGCGATCTGCGTCGTGATCACGAGCCCGTAGTAGCCCTGCCGCAGGTTCGCGGGCGAGCGTACGTCGTTGCCGACACCCGCCTGCAGCCGCGCGGGACGCGAAAGCGGTTGGCCGAAGCCATCCACCCAGCGGCAGCTCACCCTCGCCTTCTGCACAGGGGTCCCATCCACCTCCGGCGGCCCCTGCAGCGAGAGCGATTGTATGTTGATCTTGTACGAAGAGGTGAGGCGCAGCCTGAGCGAGATCACCTGAGGAGTGTGCCCGGCTGGCCCCGCTGCAGTCGCGGCAGTGACTCGCCATTCACTTCCCGACTGGCTCCGAAGCACTGGGAGGGCGCGCACGGAACCGTCCGGCAGGATCGCCTGCGCAGTACATGAGTCGAGGTGGTACTCGCCATTCAAGTTGCGGCCGCCCAGGGCGACCGACGCCAGGGCAATCGGCCTTCGGAATTTCACCTCCAGGTCGAGTCGCCTCTGCTCGTCCGGCACCCGGAAGAAGTCGACCTGGAAGCCTGCCGGGGCCGTGGATGGACGGAGCAGCTCCTTTGCAGTTGCGGGGTCGCTTATCGACCAGGGCTTGCCAGGGGTCGAGGCGCTGACGTCGAGCACCTCGTCACTCAAATCCGGCCCGCCTGTGAGGGCGGGCAGCACCTGAAGCCGTATCTGCTCGCCGGGAGCGTAGTGGTGGCTCGGCCGCGGGTCGGTAACCTGTAGGGACATGCGCGGAATGGCGCTCTCCGGGACGACATGCACCAGGAGCGAGGCCGGGCTTCCATCTGCGAGCGGGATCGGTGTCCGTCGCCCCTGTGCATCGCGCTGCGAAACGGCGAAGCGGAACACGCCTGCTTCGGCCATCCGGCGGAAGCGGCGCAGTGTGCAGCTCTTACCGGGACCGAGGACCGGAGGCAGCGGCGGATCCGGGGGAGAAAGGGTCAGCCTCTCGGCGCGGCCGGTGGCATCTACGAGGTCGATGCCTGCTTGCTGCAGCGGTACTCCGACATGGCCGCGGTTGCGGAGGG
>JBBRJW010000739.1:0-2076 GCA_038218705.1 Chthonomonadales bacterium
CACGCGAGGGCACTGGTAAGGCTGGTGTGGCGGGCGCGGGTCTGGCGCGCTGCGCTGGGGGCCGGTACAGCCTATCACCTGGTGATGTGGACGGCATCGGCGTTGATAGCCGCGCCGGATGCCTGGGCGGTTGGAGCGGGAATTGTAACGGGAGCGGCCCTCCTGATACCGCGCTTCACGGCGAAGCTTCGCGTGCGGCCGCAGCAGATAGTCGCGGCATGGGCGCTTATGAACGCGCTCTGGCTGGCGGACTGGTCGGTACACCTCGCCTATACGCAGCGAGATGCGGATCGGTGGCTTGGGAGTATCTGCGGTGCACGCGCGGTGGCAGTGGGCAATGCCGCGCCCGGGCTCTGCATGGATAACCAGCTGATCTGCGCGCCGGTTATCCCGGGGCTCTGTAACGATCGGAATCCGCTGGATGTCGGGGCGGGTCGGCCCTCGGTGGTGGTGCTGTTAGAGGGTGAGCGCAACCTGAGCTGGTGGTCGGCGCACTGTGCCGAAGGAGTCGAGCCCGGCCGTCTGGTCCGCCGGTTCCCATCGCTGGTGAAGTTTGCAGTGCGAGTGTATAGCGTCAAGGACAGGTAGAAAAGTCTTAACATGCCAAGAGATGCAAGCATAAAGAAGGTGCTCGTGATCGGCTCGGGCCCCATTATCATCGGGCAGGCCGCCGAATTTGACTATGCCGGAACCCAGGCGTGCCGTGCGCTGCGCGAAGAGGGCGTTTCGGTTATCCTCATCAATTCTAACCCCGCCACGATCATGACAGACGCCGAAATGGCGGACCGCGTCTATATCGAGCCGCTCACGGTCGAATTTGCGGAGAGAGTGATCGCAAGAGAGCGCCCGGACGGTCTCCTCCCGACGCTCGGCGGGCAGACCGGACTGAACCTTGCCACGCTACTGGCGGATGCCGGCGTCCTCGAAAAGTACAACGTTCGGCTCCTCGGAACGCCTCTCGACTCAATCCAGAAGGCAGAGGACCGCGAAGAGTTCCGCTCGCTTATGCGCGAAATCGGCGAGCCGGTGCCGGAGTCCTGGATTATCGAGGAGGAGCGCGAGCTGGCAGTGCCGGCCGCCGCAGGAATCTGGCCGCTGATCGTGCGGCCTGCGTATACGCTGGGCGGCACTGGAGGCGGCATCGCGTACAATGAGGAGGAGCTGTTCGAGATCGGTCGGCGCGGGCTTGCGCTCTCCATGCGGCATCAGGTGATGATCGAGCGGTACCTTGCAGGCTGGAAAGAGGTCGAATATGAGGTGATGCGCGATGCCAACGATACCGCAATCACCGTCTGTAATATGGAGAACTTCGACCCGATGGGAGTACATACCGGCGACAGTATCGTCGTGGCTCCTTCTCAGACGCTCTCCGACAAAGAGTACCAGATGCTCCGGACGGCGTCGCTCAAGATCATTCGCTCGCTCGGAATCGAGGGGGGCTGCAACGTCCAGCTATCGCTTAGTCCTAACTCCTTCGACTACTATATTATCGAAGTGAACCCGCGCGTTTCCCGATCCTCCGCGCTCGCATCCAAGGCCACGGGCTACCCGATCGCTCGCGTGGCGGCCAAGATTGCGGTAGGCCTGCATCTGGACGAGATCGAGAACGCGGTTACGAAGAAGACGCTCGCCTGCTTCGAGCCCGCGCTGGACTACTGCGTGGTGAAGATACCGCGGTGGCCGTTCGATAAATTCGTGCGCGCAGACCGCCGGATCAGCACACAGATGAAGGCGACAGGCGAGGTGATGGCGATCGATCGCGCCTTCGAGCCCGCCCTGATGAAGGCCATTCGCTCGCTCGAAGTTGGCATCTATGCGCTCGCGAGCAAGGGCGGGCATCTGCTGAGCGACATGGAGCTCGAGGAGGCCATCCGGGTTCCGAACGATGAGCGGCTCTGGGCCATTACCGAAGGCTTCCGCCGGGGAATGCTGGTGAGCGAGATCCAGGCACTGAGCTATATCGATCCATGGTTCCTCCATAAGCTGGAAGGCCTGGTCGCGCTCGAATCGCGGCTGCGGAATATCGGTCCGGCCGTGGCTCGGCTGGCGCGTAATGAGTCTGAGGCGACGGAAGAG
>JBBRJW010000740.1:0-2072 GCA_038218705.1 Chthonomonadales bacterium
GGGGGCCCGGGGGGGGGGGGGGGGCCAAGAACAGCCTCGCTCCGCGTCGGACCGCGTCTGCCTTCTGCTTGCCCGAGCTGCTAGCCGAAAAATACCCTCCCGCTGCTCTTGACACGTGTATATATGTCTACTATACTGAGATGGAATCACCCGGTGGCCGCCCGGTAATCGCGCGCCGCGAAAGCGAGGCAACCCGTGACCGCTACGTTCAAACTCCGGTGTCTCAACCCCGTCTGCCGGCGCTATCTCGTTGAGGTGGTTGTGAGCGACTCCACGGTGGTGCGCGCCCCCTGCCCCCGCTGCGGCGGCGAGACCACCATCCGGCTCGGCCGCGATGGAGTGATCGAGACGCGCTCTTTCCAGCGCGCGCCGCATCGTGAGAGCGCACGATAGGAGGCCCCGTGGATCCGTCGTCCTCGCTGACCGCGCGCCGGGCGCTCTTCGACTCCGTTGTGCCTCCCGCTCGCCTGCGACGCATTATCGACTCCCTGGCCGAAAAGGCTGCCGAAGGCGACGTGCGCGCCGCATCGCTGCTCTTCAACTACCTCTACGGGCGCCCGCAGACGGCCACTCCCGAGCCTCCGCCGCCGCCCACTCCCGCCTACGACTATGCGCGCCTGAACGACGAGGAGCTCGATGAGTTCAAACGCCTCGCAGCCAAGTGCGCCCTCGCTCCCGGCGATGGAGGCGGAGAAGGCGCGCCGCAGCCTCGCTGAGTTCGTCCGGCAGGCGTGGCCGCTGCTGGAGCCGGCGACCCCGCTGCTCTGGGGCTGGCACATCGACGCCATCTGCCGCCACCTCGAAGCCGTGACGCTCGGTGATATCCAGCGTCTCATCATCAACATTCCGCCCGGGCACATGAAGTCCCGGCTCGTATCGGTCTTCTGGCCCGCCTGGGAGTGGATCGATCATCCCGAGACAAGGAGCCTCTTCGCTTCGTACGCGCTTGAGCTCGCCATCCGGGACTCCGTCGCCTGCCGCGATATCGTCAGCTCCCACTGGTACCGCGACTCGTTCGACGCGCACTGGGCCCTCCGTGATGGACACTGGCGCTTGAAGGGCGACCAGAACGTCAAATCCTATTTCGAGAACGATCGCAGGGGATTTCGCTTCTGCCTCTCGGTCGGCAGCTGGGCGACCGGCTTCCGCGGCCACAAGTGGATCGTCGACGACCCGCTCAATGCGCGGGACCTGCACAGCAAGGTGGCTCGGGAGGCGGCCATCACCTGGATCGACCGGGTGATGTCGACCCGCCTGAACGATCCGCGCACCGGCGGCCGGGTGCTCGTAATGCAGCGCCTGCATGAGGACGATCCCACCGGTCGGCTGCTCCGCCAGGAGGGCTGGGAGCATCTCTGCCTCCCCTCCGAGTTCGAGCCGGAGAGGCGATCGTGCACCTCCGCAGGGCAGGGCGCCTCGCGGCGGGCCTTCTGGGCGGACCCGCGTCAGACTCTCGGCGAGCTGCTCCATCCGGCGCTCTTCACGCCGGAGGTGCTCGCCCGCGCCCGCTGCGACCTCGGCGCGGCGGATTACGCCGCTCAGCATCAGCAGCGGCCCGCGCCCGAAGAGGGAGCGATTCTCCGCCGGGATTGGTGGCGCTACTACACGGAAGCGCCGCTGCGCTTCGACGAGATGATTCAATCCTGGGATATGAGCTTCAAGGCGAGCGGGAGCAGCGACTACGTGGCCGGAGTGGTTGTGGGCCGGGTGGGCACGGACCGCTATCTACTCGAGATTGTTCGCGACCGGCTCACGTTCACCGAGACCTGCCAGGCTGTGCGCGCACTCTCGGCGCGCTGGCCCGGCGCTCGCGCGAAGCTCATCGAGGAGAAGGCCAATGGCGCGGCCGTAATCGATGCCCTTCGCAAGCAGATCGATGGCATGATACCCATCCTTCCACGCGAATCGAAGGAGGCGCGCGCCTGGGCCTCGCAGCCCGAGCTCGAGGCGGGCCAGTGGCATCTTCCGGCGCTGCACATCCCGCGGGAGGAGGGCGCGCGTCCGCACCTCGGCCCGCTCACGGAAGCGTTCGTTGAGGAGTGCGCGGCGTTTCCCCGCGGCGCTCACGATGA
>JBBRJW010000741.1:0-2069 GCA_038218705.1 Chthonomonadales bacterium
ATCTTCGCGAGAAGCTTCTCCATGAGCTCGACTTCTGCCTGTGGGTTGGCGTAGGGCCGGCCTCCGTCGATCGGGCCTGACAGCCAGAAGCAGAAGACCTTATTGGCAGTGTAGTAGTCGCGCGGAAGCACGCTGTCGGGATAGATGCAGGCGATCACGTGATGATTGAGCTGCGGCCAGAGATTGTCAAAGGCCCACTGGTAGGCCGCCACACTCGTCTTCCATCGGCCGCGCAGATCCTCCAGTACCGGCCAGCCAAGCTCCTTCGCCAGTCTGGGCGAAGCCACCATCCCATCGCGTATGCCGGCAAGCATGTTCGCAACGTTGCGACTCGCCGGGAGCGCCGGATCCGTAACAATAAGCCCCTTCACTTCGGATTGATATCGCTTGAGCACAAGAGCTGCGGATGCAATCCGCTCTGAGCGTCGAGTCCACTTCCGATCTACCATTATGCTGAGCCAGCGAGGGTCCACATCGGTGGATAGGAAGTAGAGCCGGGGCGTCTTTCGGTTCACCAGCCCCTGCAGTGTATAGAGCGCGAACTGCATGTCCGGAAGCTCGCGCGTCGGATCGAATACCTCGAGCGTCGACGCAGGTGGTCCTGACTTCGGTAGGATTCCGGGGAAGGGCCGGGCTTCGCGCACCGGTATCAGGTTGTTTGGTTTTCCGGTCGCCTGCGGCTGCTTCGCGCGACTATCGGGAACCACGAAATTCGCAGTTTCAACTCTGTAGAGTGTTATGGTGTCCAGCCGGATGCCGGCCGATCCCTGCCACATGACGCGGCACTCCAGCGGTCCGCCCGGGTAGTGAAACCCTAGTGGTACGCTCGCCCACCGCCCAACGGGAAGATCCGAGCCCATTACATAGCGCGCCTGAAGTGTCAGCGCGCCCCGGTCTGTGGCGGCATCGACAATTGCAGCAGTCTCCTCGCCTGCCGCGCTCATTAACTTCACCCGGAAGACCGCTACGTAATTGCCAACCGCCATCTCCGCGTACGGGCCAAAGAGCATTGCACCCTGGGCAGAGCTGTCGCGACCGGGGACGACTTCCCAGCTCGTTCCGCCCTGCGCGCCAGCATCGGATGCCGCACGCCCTATGAGGTGCGACACGGTGGGGCCCGCTGCGCTCCACTGGCGCACTTCCGTGTACGCGCCGGACGGCAGTTTTGCCGTGCCAATCTCCGAGCGTACTGCATCGCTCAGCCCCATTACCTGTGCAGGCACGCTTCGCGGGAAGGCCGCGAACATACCTATCAACAACAGCACCGCTGTCAGTCGTCTGATACCCATCGAGTTTTCCTTCTGGTGCCCGCCATTTGACATGCACCCCTGGCATCGCTACAATAAGGCGGGCGGATCGTTCTTGCCCACGGGGGTCACAATGCGAACTGCGCCACTTCTCGCCCTCTTCGCGCTCGCAGGCGGAGCGCTTCTCGCTGCGCGTGCCCAGCGGAGCGTCTCCACCGACACATCACCGATTGTTACAGTCGACTTCGGCCGACCCGTGAGAGGCGTCCGATCCATGAGCGGCTTTCTTCACGGGGCGCATGCCGCGCAGCCGCCTGACAATCGCCTGCTCCCTACCCGTCCGGCGCTCTGGCGGCTGGGCTTCACCTGGCGCGAATCGCGCACGCGAACGGCCGCGCTGCACATCCCGAATATCATGGTGCTGAGCGATGTCACCGGCTACGGTGCCGAACAGCTTCCCGCCCGCGACTACGCCGGGTACGAAGCGAGGGTTCGCTCCGTGGCATCGGAGAGCAAACATCTGCCGTTTATCTGGGACATATGGAACGAGCCCGACATCGGCGTGTTCTGGAAGGGAACGGAGGATCAGTTCCACGAGACATTCGCGCGCGGCTCATCCGTGCTGCGATCGGCACTGGGTCCCGCCACGAAGATATGTGGGCCGAGCACAACCCACTACGACCGCGCTTACATTATACGCTTTCTCGATTATTTGAAAGCGCACCACATACGCCTCGACGTACTCTCATGGCACGAGCTGGCAGTCGACGACAATATTCGCACCGTTCAGGAGCACCTCCGCTACGCGCGAAAGAGTTTTAT
>JBBRJW010000742.1:0-2069 GCA_038218705.1 Chthonomonadales bacterium
CCGTTTCAACAGCGAGTGGCTCGGCAAGCTCGATTTCGCTTCGGTTGTCGGTCTCGCCGCGAAGATGACCGTGGCGCAGGTGATGCAGCGCGAGGATTTTGCCAACCGATACGAGAAGCACCAGCCAATCTCGCTGCACGAGCTGCTCTACCCCCTGGCCCAGGCGTACGACTCGGTTGCAATCGAGGCAGACATTGAGATGGGCGGGCAGGATCAGACCTTTAACATTCTGGCGGGCCGTGATCTGCAGCGCGAATCCGGGCAGGAGCCGCAGATAGCGCTCTTCATGCCGCTCCTCGTGGGCCTGGACGGCGTGAAGAAAATGTCGAAGTCGCTTGGCAACTACGTCGGAATCACCGAATCGCCAGATGTGATGGTTGGCAAGCTGATGTCCATCTCGGACGAGATGATGCGGCCCTACTTCACGCTCTGCACAGACGTGCCGCTGGACGAGATCGATTCGCTTCTCGCCGCTTCGGAAGCTGGCTCGACCAACCCGAGGGACGTGAAGCGCAGGCTGGCCCGGGAGATCGTCGCCATCTACCACGGCCCCACGGCCGCCGCTGCCGCCGATGCGGAGTGGCTCCGTATTCACTCCGGCGGCGAGGTGCCTTCGGAGATGCCCGAGGTTGCCATTGCCGGCGCGATCTCCGCGAGCGGAATGGTCTGGATCTGCAAGCTGCTGGTGATAGCGACTATGGCCAGGTCCAACGGGGAAGCCCGCCGGCTGGTAGAGCAGGGCGGCGTCTCGATCAATGGAGCGAAGGTAGAGGATCCAGCGGACGAGCGGCTAGCGGCCAGCCTGGATGGCGCGGTGCTCCGCGTTGGCGCGCGGCGCTACGCGCGGCTCAAGGCCTGATCGCTCCTTCGTCGCGGTAGTGGAGCGCAAAATCGATGCGCTCGTTAAGGGTTGGGTGCGTGCCGAACCAGAAGTGGAGAGCGGCCGGCGGATTCGGGTCGATGTAGTCGCGTTCGGCAAATCCCACCATCAGCTGCGCGGTCGCCTCGTCGAGGTGCGTCAGGCGGAGGCCGTAGGCGTCGGCCCGGTGCTCCATGATTCGTGAAATGCCCGAGGCGACCGGGCATTGAGCGAGCTGAAAGAGGGAGACCGCGAGCAGCAGCAGCGGTATGGCGGCAGGATCTGCCAGACCGGTGATCGCGAGGGGGCGATGCTCATAGCGCCGCACCCAGGCCGGAAGCAGGGCGGCGGCCAGCCAGAAGAAGACTCCCGCGCCGATAGTGCCCGAGAGCCAGCCCCACCAGAGGTGGTGCTCCACGTAGTGCCCGATCTCGTGCCCCGTCATGGCGAGCAGCTGGTCTTCGGGGAGGAGCGCCAGGGCCGTATCGTTAATGACGATGCGGGTCCAAGGGCCGACCCCGGTAACGTACGCGTTCACGTGCCGCGTGCGGCGGCTCGTATCCTCCACGAGCACCATGGCACGAGGGAGCCCGGCGCGCTCAGCGAGCGCGCGTATCTGATCCCGCGCGCGCCCGCTGCGGAGCGGCGTGTAGCGATTGTAGAGGGGCGCAATGAGGAGAGGCTGCAGGACGATGGCGATGAGCAGCGCCGGGATGCAGACTCCCCAGAGGCCGAGCCACCACTTCGGCCCCATGTGCGTGTAGAACCGGTAGGCAATCCAGAGCAGCGGAATCTGGATGGAGCCCACCAGAAGCCCTGTTGCCTGATCGCTCGCGAGCCCTGCCCAGGTCTGGGTAGCGAAGCCCCAGTGCTGCTCGAAGACGAGGTCTGCCACAGAGAACGGCAGACGCCAGAGAAGAAGTACTCCGGAGTAGGCGAGGGAACAGAGCGCGAGCAGTGGGATGGATGGCATTTCGCGAGGGCGCGGGGGCTCTCGCCTGAGTATGCAGCAGACGGCAGAGCGAATGTGCATCGAGAGGCCGGTCTTCAGCAGCAGCCAGAGGCCGAGCAGCTCCCACGCGGTGGCGGTGAGGCCCAGCACTCGCCCGGCGCGCTGGTAGGCGAGCGCTCGCGGCGGAACATGCGGCGTGAACGGGTCGATTCGGCCTATAGCCGGGCTGCCTGCGCCAGTCGTCGCGACCGCTGGCCC
>JBBRJW010000743.1:0-2053 GCA_038218705.1 Chthonomonadales bacterium
GGTCCATCTTGTCCACCACGTGATTGTTGGTGACGATGTAGCCGTTCTTATCGACGATGAAACCGGAACCCGACTGCTCACGCCGGAACAGGCGGGGGTTGCCTCCGCGATTGCCGAAGCGGTCGAAGAAGCGCTTCAACATATCGGAATTGTTATCTTCGTCGGCGGGCTCTTCCTCGTCCTGCGAAGTATGAGGATTCGGCCGCGCGGAGGCGCCCTGCCCGGGTTTCGGCTGAGAATCGGCGGTAATATTCACCACCGACGGTCCCAGCTTTTGCGCGAGCTTGGTGAACTCGTTGCCAAGCTGTACCGGGCTGGGGATGGTGAGCGGCGTGGCGTCCGGCGCGGCGGATTGGCCGCCTCGGGCGGCGCTGACGCGCGTGTTGACCAGCGTTCCGATCACGATGCCGACGCACAGCGTGAACAGCAAGAGCGTGAAAGAGAGAAGTTTCTGCCGGCGCAGTGTATCGAGCAAGGTGTCTTCGCCTTTTCTCAGAATTAGTCTTAACGCGGAACCCTTAGAGGTCAATAGAGCGGACTTGTCCTCTATTATAGGCAGCGGAAGGCCTATGTGGATGGATGAGCGCGGAACCGGATCGGTTTCAATTCCACGATGAGAATACCGGCCAGGATCATTACTGCGCCGAGCGCTCCGCGGCGGGTCAGCAACTCCCCGGCCAGAACAAACGACGCGAGCCAGGCGAAGACCGGCTCCAGCGAGAAGATGAGCGCTGTTCGAGTGGGGGTGGTGAACTGCTGTGCCCAGCTTTGGACGGCGAAGGCCAGCGCCGTGGCCAGCAGGCTGGTAACCCCCAGCGCCAGCACCACCACCGGCGTCCACGTCAGGTGCGGAGTTTCGATCCACCAGAACGTTGCCGCCCCCCACAGCGCACCCGTGGCGATCTGGTTGATCGAGAGCGTCTCATAGCTCATCCTCCCCGCAAAATGCCCGAGCAGGATGATATGCAGAGCATAGGCGAAACTGCACCCAAGCACCAGGACATCCCCCCGCCCCACATCGAAGCGCAGGCTGTTCAGCGTCATCAGCCCCATTCCCGCAGTGGCGAATCCGACGCCGGCCACCTCTGAGGGCCGCGGCGCTCGCCGGTAAAGAAGCGCGCTCAGGATGGGGACCAGCACAATGTAGAACCCGGTTATGAATCCGGCTTTGGACGCGGTGGTGTAGCGCAGTCCGGCTGTTTGAAGGCAGTAGCCGCTGAACAGGCACGTCCCTACCAGACCCCCGATTAACAGTTCGTGTGTCCGGTTGCGCGGATAATGCGCACCCCGGCCGCGAAGGCTGAACCATAACACCAGGGCTGCGATGGCGAAGCGCATGGTAAGGAACAGCAGCGTCGAAACGGTGTTCAGAGCCTCCTTCACCAGGATGAAGGTAGATCCCCAGATGAAGGTCACACCAATGAGGGCGAGGTCCGCCTTCCAGCGTTTGGATGGACCGGATCCGGGGTTCATCCGCGGCTGAGGGAAGCGGCCAGCAGGTGGATGGCGAGCAGGATGCGGCGCAGTCCGAACTCGCGGCCATCCGGGTGGAACCACTCGCCCGCGGTGTGCGCTCCGCCGCCTTGTCCGCCCGCGCCGATGGAGACCGCCTGAAGGCCCAGCGAGAGAGGAATGTTGGCGTCCGTAGAGGCGCAATCCAGCCGCGAACGGATCCCCAGGTGCGTGTCCACCGCCCGCAAGGCACTCAGGATGTAAGCGTCTTCGTTAAGCTGACCACCCGGCCGCGAGCCGATCTCCTTGATCTTCGCCGCCACCTTGCCGTTGCTGGACCGCTCGTTTTCCACCTCCAGCGCCTTCTCGACGCAGGCCGTCAGGAACGATGCCAATTCGTTGATGCGGGCCGGGCTTTCCGACCGGATGTCCACCTTGGCGCGAGCCGACGAGGGGATGGAATTGATACTTGAACCGCCCTCCACGACACCGAAGTTGAAAGAGGATCGCGGCGATGCCGCCCCGTTCTGGCCTTTGTCGGCGAACAGCGTAATGGCCCGGCTGATGGCGTGGACGGGATTCCCGATGCCGTAATCGCTCC
>JBBRJW010000744.1:0-2047 GCA_038218705.1 Chthonomonadales bacterium
CACCCGCGGACGGGTGGGCCAGCCGCCCCGAGACCTCGGCTCGCTGGAGGAGCGTCCGCCTGGGCACATTCGCCGCGATGGGGCTCGGCGAGGACGCCCGCGTCTCCTGCTTCCGGGGTGCCCGCCTGCCCTCGGCATGGCAGGGTAAGCGTATTCGGCTGGTCTTCGATGCCGAGCCCTGGTTCTGGGGGCTATACCCCCGTGCGCGCATCTGGGTGGGCGGAAAGCCCCTCTTCGTGCCAGGCTACGAATCCGACAGCCCGAGTAACCCGCTCCTTCGCCCCCAGCGAGGGCCATCCTTCAGCATCGACGTGACTGATCGGGTCCGGGAGGGTGGGCTCACGATTGCGGTCGAAATCGACGGCCATCTCAACGCCAGCGACTCGCGATCTCGCCCATCCGGCGTCACAGGCGCTTTCTACCTGCGCGCCGAACCCGCTCCTCTTGCCGAGAAGCCGCTGACGGAGATCTCCGCCGCAGCGGACGTGAATGTGCTGTCGCCCGTCACGGTAGGCCGACCAGCCCGCTTCACCTATCTTGAGACGCACTTCACCCTGCCGCCCGACGCTCCCGGCGGCCGGCTGTTTCTGCGGTCGCCAGATGCTGACCTGAACGTTGTGGTCATCAATAACGTGGTGGTTCAGGTCCCTGGCTCCATGGACCGCATCGACATCTCCCACCTGGTGCGCCGGACTGGTGACAACACCATTCGATGGCTGCCCGGTGGCTGCAGCGGTGTCCGCGGCGAATGGCCCGAATATCCGCACTTCGACACGGTGGTGACGCGCGTGGTTCCCTCGCTTGTCCTGGCGTGGGAGAGGCCGTGAGCCGGACGCGATTGCGCAAGGTGGGCTCAGCTAACGCGGCATTACAGCGGCTCGCGGATCCTTTTCACCCAGGCCATAAGTGCATTTCGTGCCATCCGCCATTCGGTGCTTGTGCCGAACGTGGCCGCGCCCGGCACGGTCCCGAGTCAGCTCTCCCCCACACTTCGGACAGAAATAACCGTTCATCTCCGCTTCAGAAGCGCTCATCGTTTTTCCTTCCATACGTATCGAGCGACGCCCCTACATATACGATTCTGGGCCGACAAACCAAAGGTGAACCCGGCGGCCGTGATATGCCGTAACCTTGCTCGCTCTTCCGAGGTGCTTTGGGCCGGAGTGGCAAATCCATCCCCGCCGTGGAGTGAACCGGCCATTTCCAGGACGCTTGCAGAGGCGCAGCCGCGTGAAAACGTGAAGTGCTGCAGGTATCCATCTCCGCGACTTCGCAATGGCTTTCGTTTGAATCACGCACGCTGTCCGTGTTAGATCTCCTCGTAAACCTCTCCTTTCCCGAAGTACTTGTGTTTGATCGCTCGCTTCAGTCCGGTCTTGCGGTAGCCGTTCGATTCCATGAGAACGCAGACGACGGCGCCAACGAAACGGTTGATCTGCGGGTTCCAGGCCACTGCGGATTGGCCCTTGACTGCCACTAGGCACGCCTCAGCGACCGCATCCACGGCAGGGCCCCCGAGTGCGTCTGTAATCGACCTGGCCCTTACGAAGTTCTCCGCCGAGACGATTATGTCGAACAAGAAGCTCAACTGGCCGTTCGCAAGGGCGCCGAACGGTCGGTAGTTTGCCGCGAAGTCGACGCGGTCCGGCAGGTTGACCGAGATAGAGTACGGTTGGGCACGCATGAGCAAACTCCTGTAACGAGATGATATATGATAGCATGGAATCGCCGATGAGGTAAGTCCGGCTGTTTGTGTTTTGCACGGCGGCGGTGTTGCTCAGCTTTCGCCGTCGGATCCTTGTCTCCCATTGCGAACGGACTTTGCCCAGCCCCCGGCCCCAACCTAGCACGCTTAGAAGCATCGCGCGGGGAATAAGTCGGCGTCACAGCGCCTTTCGCGATACCTCTGTCGCTCGGAAACGGGTGATTGAAATCACGTGCCTTTGGCTGTGCCGGAAGAGTTCTGCTCTGCGTGAAAGCGTTTTCCCGGCGACAGCTTGGCAGCCCACAATGGCTGACCCTGATGGCCGGTATGGCGCAGGCTTCG
>JBBRJW010000745.1:0-2036 GCA_038218705.1 Chthonomonadales bacterium
TCGAAGGTCACTGGCGGTCACATTCCAACCGACGTCGACGCCAAGATGATGAGGCTGCATGCGCCCGAAGAGGCCGGTCTCTCGCGGGACTACATTCAGAATTGAGAAGGAAGTAAGCCGTATGACTCTTCAGCAGATTTCCGATACGCCAGCACTGACTTCTGGCGACCAGACCGAGACGCAGGCGGTTGTTGCGATGGATGCCGAATCCATTATGAGCACCTATGCCCGGCAGCCCATCGTGATCAGTCACGGGCGCGGGGCGCGGCTCTGGGATGTGGAAGGTCGCGAGTACCTCGATTTTCTTGCCGGCATTGCCGTAGTGGGCATTGGCCACAGCCACCCCCGGTTCGTTGCCGCCATAACGGATCAGGCGGCTCGCCTCACGCATATTAGCAACCTGTATCATAACGAGCTGCAGGCCAGACTGGCCCGCAAGCTCTGCACACTCACCGGGATGGAGAAGGTGTTCTTCTGCAACTCCGGAGCGGAAGCGAACGAAGCGGCTATCAAAATCGCGCGCAAGTGGGGCAAGGCGACGCGAGGCCCGGACTGCTTTGAGATCGTCACTTTCCTCGGATCGTTCCATGGGCGCACCATGGCTACGGTCACGGCCACCGCGCAGCCCAAGTACCAGGCGCCGTTCGCGCCGCTCGTCCCGGGCTTCCGATATGCATCCATCGGCGACCTGGAAGGACTGCGCAGCCTCGTCGGCCCACAGACCTTCGCCGTGATGATCGAGCCCATTCAGCGCGAGTCGGGCGTAACCCCGGTACCAATCGAATTCCTCCGGGCGCTCCGCGCGCTCTGCGATGAGCGCGAAGTGCTGCTCATTGTCGATGAAGTGCAATGCGGCATGGGCCGAACCGGCAGGTTTCTTGCCAGCCAGACGATGGGTATCACGCCCGATGTTGTAACCATGGCAAAAGGGATTGCCAATGGCTATCCCATGGGCGCTTGCCTCGCCCGCGGCCGCGCGGCGACCACGCTCGTTCCGGGGGACCACGGGTCGACCTTCGCAGGGCAGCCGCTGGCGTGCGCCGCGGCACTGGCGACGCTCGATGTAATGGAGGATGATCGGCTTCTCGAGCGAGCGACCGAACGAGGCGAGTATCTCCGCGGCCTCATTGCAGAGATCGGGCAGAGTCTGCCAGGCCGCATAACCGAGGTGCGCGGATCCGGCCTGATGCTCGGTATCGGGCTTGTGCGGCCGGAGGCGAGGGCTCTCTTCGCTGCTCTGCTCCAGGCGGGCGTTATTGTCAATGCCGTTGGCGATCATACCCTTCGCGTTCTGCCGCCACTCATTGTATCGGAGCGGGAGTGCGAGGAGTTTGCGCGGGCGCTTCGGACCGCGCTTGAGGGATAAGCGCTCCGGCGAGGGCCAGTGCGGTCCAGCCGGGCGTGCGGGAGTAAAACGGAATGGGAACAACTACGATGGTTAAGGCAGGAGAACTGGGAGGGGCCGGGTCGCCTGCGCGAGCCGTGGCAGAGATCGTACTGGGATCAGCAAACCTCTGGCGCGGACGCTCGCTCACGAGTCTCATGGGCGTTTCCGCGCGCGAGATCGAGCAGGTTCTCGAGGTAGCCGCACTGCTCAAGCGCGCCCGCCGAGCGGGCGAAGAGTACTCTTTCTCCATGCGCCGAACGCTGGCCCTCGTGTTCGAAAAGCCTTCGCTCCGAACGCGAGTGAGCTTCGAGGCAGGAATGGCGCACCTCGGCGGAGCGGCAGTCTACCTCGCCCCAAACGACGTAGGCATCGGAAGCCGGGAGTCGGTCCCGGACGTTGCCGCTGCGCTTTCACGCTGGGTGGACGTCATCACGGCCCGCGTGTTCAGCCACCAGACTATCATTGAGCTCGCCGAGAACGCCACCGTGCCGGTGATCAATGCCCTCAGCGATCTAGAACATCCTGTTCAGGCGTTTGCGGACCTGCTCACCCTTCGCGAGCACAAGGGCCCACTGTCGCCGGATATCACGGTTGCTTATGTGGGCGACGGCAACAACGTGGTGCATGCTCTGCTGCTCGCTTGCCCCGC
>JBBRJW010000746.1:0-2035 GCA_038218705.1 Chthonomonadales bacterium
CAGGACGAGGCGAAGGCAGAGTCGGCGAGAATCGAAGCGCAGATAGATTCGTTCGCGCGGGACAGGGCTACACAGCGCATTGTGCTTGCCGCGCTGGGCCGGGCGTGGGCCGTTCTGGAAGCGCCCGATCGCAGCTTGGAATTTTGGAAGAAGTATTTGGCGCTCGATCCCGATCCCATCGGCCAACCCAGAGGACATTGCAGCCTGGGCGAGTGCCTAAACAAGCTAGGCGACTTTCCCGGCGCTAAGGCCTCTCTGCAGGAGGCGGTGAACCTGAAAATCGACTGCCATCATGCCGCCTGCGCCCGTAAACTTCTCGCTACATTGCAGCAGGAAAAGAATACGGGCGCGGTATGAGAGGTGCTTATCTGAGTGCATAACACCATTCGGCCACTGGATATTCCGGTAGATCAGGAACGCCGGGCGTGCTTTCTGCCGAGCAGGTTCCGCACATAGAGTTCCGACACCGGGCGGGCTTCGTAGTGATCACCGAGAATCTCGTGCAGGCGACGGATGGCCTCGGCGCGAGGTATACCCATGTTGCGCTCGTAGCGGGTCCAGAAGTCGCTCCACCAGCCGGGCGGCTGCACTTTAACGCCCTCGTATTCGGTGACGCGGCCTGTCTCGCCATCGGTGACCAGGCTCCCGACGTAGTCGCTGCGGGAATAGACATCGTCGATCTGATGCTTGATCTCCTGCAGGTCCTCCGCACTGACTACACCATTCGAAGTTGCCTTGTAAAATTGTACTGTCACGCGAACGGGGTACCGGTCGTCACGCTCGATGTTCAGGCCGCCAATCTCGGTGAAGGGACCTTCCTCGTCACCGTGCCCGATGACAGCGCTCTCCACGTCGCTGCGCGAGCGCGCCATTGACTTTGCCCCAGGCGCGGCCGGGAACCCGCCGCCGTAAGCGCCGAATTCCGAACGGCGCGGCCGTTCCCTCTGCTTGAGCGGGATCTGGACGAGCAGGACCATGTTCAACCCTTTCCGCTTCTCTGCCGGGGAAGCGCCCGGATCGCGGTCGTGCTCCTGCCCCGCTGCGAAGTCGCTCATGCGCTGCCCCGTGAGGCTGGCACGGCGGCCGTTATGGTTGTGGAAGAGGCGCTGGCCCCAGACTGCGCCTGTCTCGAAGGCATCGCGCTTGTTGTCGATCACCGTCACGCTGGAGCCTTCGCGAGTCGCGAGAAGCGTGAGCACCGCGGGATCGTTCGCGACGGATTGATAGTTGAAAAGGACCGGGTTGAACGTCGCAAGGCCCTGTTTCGGAACCGGCAGGAAGCAAGCCTGCGCGCTCACCAGGACCTTCGTGTCGCGCGGGGCGAGGAGCGTCTTCTTCTGCGAGCGCCAGGAGTTCGGGTCGCTGAGGTAGGCTGTCGGCTCCTGCAGGAAATCGTAAAGGGAGATCCGCTTCAGGCTGCTGCCGTGCTGGTTGCCAACGAGAATCGTGAAGTCGCGCGGGTCCAGGTCGCAGGAGCGGTCGGAGAAGTTCGGATACCGGATTACCGGCATGGCGGTGACGCGCAGTTGCCGGCTTCCGGGATCGTTCGCGGCGACCTGGAGCGTCATGTCGCTGATGTTCGGGCCGACCGAGGAGTTCTTGAAGCGGCCCGTGTCTTCCCAGGTGAGGTTGATGATGTTGAGGCCGTGCCCCTGCGCCAGCCGTTGCGCGTGTGCATCGGAAACCATCTCGGCAGTCCGATGGATCGCTGAGATGTAGGATGGATCGGCATTGGGCTGAGGATGCAAAGGACGTCTCCTTTCGTCTCGTTCGCGGCGGCTCGCAATGGCGGGGCCGTCCCCCTGCCCGGGGGTGTCGTCGCTCGCCAGCGCGAGCTTTGCCTGCGGCGGCGCGGGCAGCTGCGTGTTCTGCTGCGCCGGGGCTAAACAGGCAAATCCACCAATCGCCCCGCCGCTCGCCAATATCGCTCCCAGTGTCTTGATCACGTTCATCATCGTCATCCTTATTTCATTTCTCACACTTGCCAGGCGTCCGAATACTCTATGAACCGGCGGCAAGAGCGCGGAGTTCCAAA
>JBBRJW010000747.1:0-2030 GCA_038218705.1 Chthonomonadales bacterium
TCGGAGAAAGCCTCCCAGCTCTCGCCGAGGGGCTGGCCGGGAAGTCCCGGCCGGCCCAGTTCGCGGCAGAGCCAGTCGCCGCCCCATACGAGCTCCTTCACCTGTGGCGTAAGCGGCAGTGGGTCGCCGACAAAGCATCCCGGCTTCATCGCGCCACACTCCCTTTCCCGCCTTCCTGCGCGGCCTCACGCGCCAGATCCGTGTCTGGCGCGATGAGAGCACACCCGTACTCCGGCGAGCGCGCCTCGGGAAGGTTCTGCTCCGCTCCCAGGCCGAGCAGGATTAACTGAGGACCCGAAGCGCTCTGGGGGGCGAACTTCGGATTGAGGATGTTCTCAATCTGGGCCTGTGCATCCCGAAGGTGGAGCTGGGTCGGCAGGTCCTTCACACGCGGGAGCGCAAAGGCGATCTCACGCCGCAGAACCTGCAGCGCTCCCGTGGCGGTCGGCCGGAACTCGCCAGACTGCCCCGATGCGCCCACGAGTCGCGTCTGCATCGATGCGAGATAACCGCGCTGCAGGTTGCGGCGATAGAGATCCACACGCGGCGATGCCTGGCCAAGCTCGCTCCAGACGCCGTGCTGCAAATCGGTCATAAGCTGCGCCACGGTGTAGGCCGAGGAGGGCGACTCTGCTTCACGGTCCATCAGGCGGTGCAGGCGGCTCTCCGCGAGCAGCCCGTTCAGCAGCGCCATCTGGCTGGCGAGCACACGGTCTGTTACGCCCCCATACTCGATTCGGCCGAGGATCTCCGGCGCCAGAAGGCTCGTAGGAGTGGCAAAGGCGTTATCAATCAGGAAGCGGACGGCCGCCGCCTGTTTTGCAGGCGGAACCGGCTGAAAGACCTCGCCACCCCGACCCACATGGTAGCGCGTCTCCACCACCCCGCCCACCAGCTTCAGTACGTGGGCGAGCTCGCGCTGCCGCTGGCCCAACAGGGCCGCGTACATCTCGGTCAGGAGGTCATAGTCCTCGCCGAACTTTGCCGTGGCAGGAATGAGTAGCGGCACGATCCGGTCGATGTTCTTCAAGCCAAGGGTCGTCGCCTCGATCGGATCGGATCCGAGGTCCTCGGTCTGCACGGTCGGATCGACCGTGGAAACGTCGTCCTCACCGCCAAACCGGAGCACTGGATTGGTCGCCTGCCGGCCCGCAATCAGGTCGAGCTCGGACTTCTCCGCCTCTGGAGTAAGAGCGCCAGGGATCGGCTTGTAACCCCACTCGATGGCGAAGCGGTCGTAGGGTCCGATACCGGGGATGAGGCGCGCATTGTCGCCAGGCTGGGCCACATAGTTGAAGCGGCCGTAGTCCATGATGGAGGCCTCGTCGCCCATCTTCTCCGTGAATTCGCGGCTGCGAAGCTGGGCGGCGGTGTAGGACGAGCTCGCCTTATGGTTATGCCGCAGGCCGAGCGTGTGGCCGACTTCGTGGGCCACTACGAACCGTACCAGCTGCCCCATCAGCTCATCGGGCAGCGGCAGCGAGCGGGCGCGCGGATCGAGGTCGGCGCACTGCACGAAGTACCACTGTTCGGCCAGCTTCAAGACGTTGTGCCAGATGATAACGTGCGCGGAGAGGATCTCCCCGGAGCGAGTGTCCGCCACGTGCGGGCCCATCGCGTTCATCACGGGCTGAGCCGCCCAGCGAATCACGGAGTAGCGCGCGTCTTCGGGATCCCAATTAGGATCCTCCTGCTCGGTCGGCGCATCCTTCGCGATAATGGCGTTCGAGAAACCGGCCTGCTCGAAGCAGGGACGCCAGTCTTCGATGGCCTGCTTCACGAAGGGGCGCCACTTCTCTGGCACCTCGCGGCTCACGTAGTAGACGATCGGCTTTACCGGATCGGAGAGCTTCGCCGTGGGATTTTTCTTCTCGAGCCGGTAGCGGGCTACCAGCGTTATGTCTTTGACACGATGTTCGGTCGAGCCGTAATCGGAAAAACTCTCGCCGAAATAGCCACCGCGCGAATCGAACAGCCGTCCCTGCCTGATATGATCGGGAAGCAGGGCGCGGGTGGAATGGTTCGTGGTC
>JBBRJW010000748.1:0-2029 GCA_038218705.1 Chthonomonadales bacterium
AGGTCGATGACACCGCGAAAGCCCTCGGCGGAGCCCACGGGGAGCTGCATCGGCGCGATGCAATTGCCGTATCGGGCGCGCAAGCTCTGGAGCACGCTGTCGAAATCCGCATTCTCGCGATCCATACGGTTCACGAAGATGGCGCGAGGAAGGTTCTGCTCGGCGGCAAGGTCCCACGCGATCTCGAATCCGACCTCAGGTTCGCTCTGGGCTGTCGTCACCAGAATCGCGCTCTCTACCACTGCCAGTGCGCTGCGAATCTCGTGCTGGAAGTCGAGATACCCGGGAACATCCAGGAGGTTGATCTTGGAGTTATTCCACTCACAAGGCGCCAGAGCCACGTTAATGCTGATGCGGCGCTTCTGCTCTTCGGGGTCAAAGTCGCAGGCAGCAGAGCCATCATCCACGCGTCCTAGCCGGTCGATCTCACCGGAAACGTAGAGAAGTGCTTCCGCCAGGGAGGTCTTGCCGACGCCCTGGTGACCGAACAGGCCTACATTGCGGATGTCGCGGATTCCGTAGCTTTTCATCGCATTACTCTCCTCGCCCATATTATTGACAACGCGCGCAGCAGGGGGCGGCGCCGCGGAATGTCCAGTCTCGTGAAGTGCATTCTTCTCGATACCGTCGTCGCAGCGTCCGCACGGGGCCGACCGAACGCAGCGGCGGGGGCAGAGCATCAGTCGCTATTCAGTTTTTGAACGCCGATGGGACCGCCGTATCGTGCGGCCCCATCGGCGTGGAGGTTCTACTTCTCCCGGAACGGCATCCCGAGCGCCTTTAACAGCGCGCGTGCCTCTTCGTCGGTGCGGGCACTGGTGCAGATGATGATGTCCATGCCGCGCACTTTGTCAATCTTATCGTAGTCGATCTCCGGGAATGTGAGCTGCTCCTTCATGCCGAGGGCGAAGTTACCGCGCCCATCGAATGAGTTGGGGGAGATGCCCTGAAAGTCACGGATACGAGGAAGTGCAATGTTCACGAGGCGATCGTAAAACTCGTACATGCGCGGACCGCGGAGGGTGACCTTACAGCCAACCTTTGCGCCGGCGCGCAGCTTGAAGTTTGCAATCGACTTGCGGGCAAGGGTTATCACAGGCTTCTGGCCGGTGATCGCGCCCATGTCGCGGAGCGCGCCATCGAGCTCCTTGGCATCTCCGTTCGTCTGTCCGGCCTTGCCAACGCCCATGTTCACGACGATCTTCTCGATCTTCGGAGCCTGCATTACGTTCTCGTAGTTAAACTGCTTTACCAGGTTCGGAATGGTCTCGCTCTGGTAACGGTCTTTCAAACGGGTCATTCTGTTTGAATTCTCCTCAAGTGCTCGCCGATTTCCGACCGGCGAGGGATTCCCGCAGTAGCCAAACAGAGGGCCGGGCCGCTTTGTCGGCGTGCCCGGCCATCTCCGGGAATCAGTTACGCATCTACAGACTTGCCGCAGTCCGGATGCTTGCACACCCGGAACTTCCGGCGGGAGAGCTTCTCGTCGCCATCGCGATAGGCGTAGCCAACGCGAGTAGGCCGATGGCAGCCCGGACATACCACCATGACTTTCGAGACGAAGAGCGGTGCTTCCTTCTCGATTCGTCCGCCCTTGATCACCTGGTTGGCTCCGGCAGCGGCAGCCGCTCGGTTTGGCCGATCCTTGGTGTGGCGAATCATCATGTTGGCGCCGCGAACCAGCACCTTGTTCTCTCGGGGGTAGGCCGCGATGATTTCGCCGGTCTTCCCCTTATCCTTGCCGGAGATCACCTGAACGGTGTCGCCCTTCTTCACTTTAAGCTTTACCGGCTCGTCCGGCTTGCTCGGCTTCGGTCTCGGCATGTTACAGTACCTCCGGCGCCAGCGACACGATCTTCATGAAATCGCGCTCGCGCAGTTCACGCGCCACGGGTCCGAAAATACGCGTGCCGCGCGGTTCCAGATTGGGCTGGATAACGACGGCTGCGTTGTCGTCGAAGCGCAGTACCGATCCGTCCGGACGGCGGATCGGGTGGCGGGTCCGAACGACCACGCACTTTACTACGTC
>JBBRJW010000749.1:0-2022 GCA_038218705.1 Chthonomonadales bacterium
ACTCCCGGGCCAGCCGATCGGGATCGCGCTTCACCAGCGCCCCGCTCGCATATCGGTAGGTGATGACCGGCACGTCCTTGCCGTTGGGCGGGATGATCTCGAGCGGGCCGCTCTTATCCATGCCGAGCCCCCACTGAGCGATGTCGAAGTGGTGGGCTCCCCAGTTGGTCATCTCTCCACCCGCGAAGTCCCGGAACCCCATCCATCCGCCAATGTACCCGGCATTGTAGGGCGACCAGGGTGCGGGGCCGAGCCACATGTCGTAGTCAATCGTCGACGGCACGGGCTGCGCTGGCAGGTGGCAGTCGCGGTTGTCGACGGGCCCTCCCACGCCAACCAGCACCTCCTTCACATCGCCAATGTAGCCATTTCGAACCAGCTCACACGCGGAGCGGAAGGATTGGCTGGAGCGCTGCTGCGAACCCATCTGGAAGATGACCCCGCAGTTGTGGACCGCCTCCCGGGCGGCGAGCGCCGCCTCGATCGTAAGCGCGAGCGGCTTCTCGCAATAGATGTCTTTGCCGGCTCGAGCCGCCGCCATTGTAAGGACCGGATGCCAGCGCTCGCCAGTTGCAATCAGCACGGCATCGATATCTGGCCGGGCCAGAAGCTCCCGAAAATCGGAGTATGCCGAACAGCCCTGGTCGTTGTAGCGCTGGTTTACGATATTTCGGGCGTTCTCGAGCCGCGGGGCGTTTACGTCGCAGACTGCCGCCACGTGCACATCGTCCCGGCCGGTCAAACCGCCCTTCTGGGTCCAGGGGCCGCCGGCCACGTGCTGCGTGCCCTGCCCGCCCGTGCCGATGTGGCCGACGACAATCTTGTTGCTTGGCGCAACCGCGCCCCCGCGCCCGAGGGCGCTGGCAGGCACAATGCTCGGAAATGCGATCGCGCCGGCGGCAGTCGCTGCCCCTCGTAGAAAGGAGCGCCTGCTCAGGCTTGCGGACCGGGATCTCTGGGTCATAGTTGATTTCTCCGACGGAGTTCGACGCCGCGCGTAGTAACGGGTGAGCGCACGATGCGCCTTCTGAATTGCCGCAAGGTTTCGCGATAGCCGGGGCCGATCCCTGCAATTATTGAGTGGGAGTAAGAATGTGTCCACGGCCAGCCCGGAGTTTCGCGCTCACGGTCTCTGGGCCAGAAGGAGATCGGGCCAACGGTCCGGCCGTCTATTGATCCCTCGCTCGTCGTCGGAGGAGAGACGGAGATCGCGTGCGACGGGGCCGGCACAGCCGGCTGCTGAGGGTCCATACGAGGTCCGTTTCCCATGGCCACAATTCGGAACAGGCTCATGGCCCCGAGGCCGTCGGTGTAACCATACTGAGATGCGCTCCACCGCTTGAGGGCCGTCCGTTCAGGCGTTCCCGACGGAGGCGGTAGGGACATCGAGTTTGCGGCTTGCCTCTCCTTCCAGATGCCCGTTGACGGTCTCGACGACGGCCACCAGCATATAGATGTAGCCTGCCAGTCCGACCATCGGCAGGGGAACGACCCTGGCGATGACGATGGAAAGCAGTCCGACGCATGCCATCAGCAGGTTTCGCAGAATCGATGCCCGCGTAATATACCGTTCGCTCGTATTCAGCTGCAGTTCTTCGCGCTGCCGCCAGGCGTGAAAATGCAGAAGCCCAAAGAGCCCAAAAATCGCAGCGAACCCCAGTCCGTAAATGGTGAAGAGCAGCGGAACGTCGCGCAAAGCGATGGCGGCGGAGGGTGAATCGTAAGCGTCGCCATGCCAGAGCACATAGACGAACATGGTAAACAGAAACTTGAGAGGATAGACATAGAGGAGCACCACGAACAGCAGCAAGCCATTGACGCCGACCGTGACTCCGTCGACGAGTCCGTAACGCCGGAAGAACGTGTAATGCCGTTCCCAGACCATATAAAGTAGCGCGAAGCAGATCCCGAAGGCAGCGAAACCGCGCAAGGTTTCCAGGAGTTGTGTGAACGTTTTCGGGACTTCCAGCGACACCACGAGCAGGGTCAGGGCGAACCCGAACACGGCATCGCTGAAGCCTT
>JBBRJW010000750.1:0-2018 GCA_038218705.1 Chthonomonadales bacterium
CTATCGGTACGCTGGTTGGGCGCGAAGCGCTCTGAACCGTCTGCGCGGTCTGCCCGCAGCCCCGCGGACGCGCTTCCCTGGCTCTCCGCGAGCCACTCCAGGAGGGTGAAAACACGATGATACCAGAACTGATCAAGGACAGCGAAGAGAAGATGCGCAAGGCCGTGGAAGCCACCCGACACGAGTTCACCATGATCCGTACCGGGCGCGCAAACCCCGCCATTCTCGACCATGTGCGAGTCGAGATGTACGGTCAACTGATGCCGCTGAGTCAGATTGCGACGATTACCGTGTCGGAAGCGCGACAGCTGCTGATAACGCCCTTTGACCGCAATGCGCTGGCCCATATCGAGAAGGGCATTCAGAAATCGGACGTTGGTCTCACCCCTAACAACGACGGCACAGGCATTCGCCTCAATATCCCCCCGCTCAATGAACAGCGCCGCAAGGACCTTATCAAGACGGTCCACGGAAAAGCGGAGCAGCTTGGCCGCGCCTCCATCCGAACGGTCCGCCAGGAGATCGTAAAGAAAGTGCAGGCGCAGAAGAAGGCCAAGGAGAACCCGATCTCCGAGAACGAGGAGAAGCGGGCGATTGAGCAGATCCAGAAGCTCGTAGATCGGTATACGGCCGATATTGAGCAGCTTGTTAAGGCCAAAGAGGCCGAGTTGATGGAAGTCTGATCGTTCATGTCCTCTGTCGAACCGCGCGCCTATGCACTCGAGCTCGGAGTTGATCCAGACCGCCTCCCCCGGCACATCGCCATCATCATGGATGGCAACGGCCGCTGGGCGCGCGCCCAGGGAAAGCACCGCCTGGAGGGACACTTCTACGGCTATCGCGCCCTGAAGGATATGGTATACCTCTGCGACGACCTGGGAATTGGCTACCTGACGGTGTATGGCTTCTCTTCGGAGAACTGGCGGCGATCACAGGACGAAGTCGGCGGCCTGATGGAGCTGATGCTCACAGCCATGCGCGACGAGATCGAGGAGCTGATCGTCAATCGCGTGCGCGTGCGCGTATCCGGCCGACTCCACGAGCTGCCAGCCGATCTCCGAAGCGAGTTCGAGGAGGCGGTAGAGCGCACAGCCGGGTTTACAGGCCTCACCTTCAACCTCGCCATTAACTACGGAGGGCGCGCCGAAGTGGTGGACGCCGTTCGCACGCTCTCAGAACAGGTGCTCCGGGGCGAACTCGCCCCGGAGCAGATCGATGAGGCCCGGATCTCGGCCTCCCTCTATTCGCCCGACATCCCCGACCCGGACCTGCTGGTTCGCACGGCCGGGGAGCTGCGACTCTCCAACTTCCTCCTCTGGGAAACTGCCTACAGTGAGATCTACGTAACCCAGGCGTGCTGGCCGGAATTCGGCAAGGACGAGCTGGTGAAGGCTCTCAATGACTACGCCCGCCGCGTTCGCAAATTCGGCGCGGTGGTCGAGTAGCCGCTACGCCGCGCTCTTCAGCGCCTCATCTTCGCGCATTGCCGCAAGCAGCTTCTGCAGCGTGCTCTCCGCCGCCGAATGGGCGACCTGGCAGGTTCCCGCCGGACGGTGCCCGCCTCCGCCGAAGCGGCGCATCAGCGCGCCAATATCGGTACGGGAGTCCCGCTTGAGTATCGAGTGGCCGCATGCGAAGACGCAGTTCTGTCCACGGAAGCCGTCGACCATCCAGATCGAGGTATTCTGCTCGGGGTACATCGCATAGATCAGGAAGCGGTTGCCGCTGTAGATGGGCTCAATGCCGCGCAGATCCGTCAGGATGACGTTGCCCTCTGTGATCGTGCAGGCTTCAATCATCTCCCGGAAGTACGCGTCCTGCTCGAAGTAGCGCTTCACGCGCTCCTCAACATCCGGCATCTGCAGAATTTGATCAATGGAGTGATCCTTGCATGCCTCTATCAGGTTATACATCAGTTGATAGTTGCTGATCCGGTAGTCGCGGAACCGGCCGAGACCGGTGCGAGCATCCATAATGAACGAAAGAAGCGGCCACCCCGACGGGTAGAGAATCTCTTC
>JBBRJW010000751.1:0-2015 GCA_038218705.1 Chthonomonadales bacterium
ACTGTGCGCGTATAATCTGAATGCGCCAGCCGCCCCTCCGGACGTTGACCGTGTAGAGTACTTCCTTACGAAATCGCGCGAGGGTTACTGCGACAGCTTTGCCGCGGCCATGACCATCCTCTGTCGGTACGCGGGTATCCCCGCGAGGATGGTCTCAGGATTTGCACCTGGAAGAGTCGATCAGGTGTCCGGCCAGTACGATATACGTGACCGCGACAAGCACATGTGGACGGAAGTGTATCTTTCGGGTATTGGGTGGGTGCCGTTCGATGCGACGGCCGACGCTCGCGACGTAACCCCCAGTCGGGGTGTATTGGGACGTGGAACGCGCTTCTTCGCGAAGTGGGCACGCACACAGGGCCCCCTTACACGTGGCGCTCTCCTTGTGGTGGCGCTGCTGATTGTGGTAGTCGCGTGGACGGAGCTTGGTGATCGGCGCAATCGCTCCCGGGTCTCAGGAGGTGGGCTTTCTCCGGAGAAACGCGCAGTTGCAATTGCGTACGAGAGCGCATGTCGCTCGCTCGTGCCGCTGGGATTGCGCCGCGCAGACGATACGAGTCTGCAGGAGCACCTGAGGGCAAGCGTGGGATTTCTGCGCGACCCTTGTCCGGCCGGCGCGAAGGCCCTTGCAGCGCTCACCTCCGTGGCCGAGAGCGCGTTCTATTCAGGGAAGCCCATTAGTCCTGCCGATGTTGGGCGCGCCGAGCAGGCTGCCCGTGATCTCGCGGCGGCCCTCAGGGCCTGTGGGCCGGTGCTGCGTTCGCTCCGCGACCGTTCGGAGCCCGGATCGAAGCGGAGGAAGTTTTGGAGCTGATCTACAAACCGGGAGGGAGCCGCACCCTTATCCATCCTGAACTGCAGCGCGTTTACCTGCTCTGGGGCGCGGAGGACGAGCTGAAGAGCGAGGCCGCGCGTGCCATTGTCGATGCCGCCCTCGATCCGGACTTTGCGGACTTCGACCAGGAGGTACTCGATGGCTCGAGCGCAACCGTGGCGGAGATACTCGCTGCAGCCGGGCAAGCGCCATTCGGATCGCCCCGGCGAGTAGTTGAAGTGCGAGGAATGGAGACCTGGCGGGACCGTGCGCGCCAGACGGAGGTCGAGCGGCTTGCGGAGGGCGTCGCTTCGCTTCCGGAAACGGCGTGTCTGCTGCTCCTCGCGAGCGCCGACGAAGAGGAGGGCCGCCGCAAGGTTGCCATCACGGTGAAGCTCAACAATGCCGTGAAGAAGCATGGAGCTCTGGTTCAGTGTGGAGCCCTCCAGGCGAAGGGGCTGGATGAGTGGGTCGCGGCCACCGCGGCGCGCGAAGGGAAGCAGTTCAGCCCCGGAGCGGCCGCCCGTTTGATCGAGGCAGTCGGGACCGAGATGCGACCACTCGAGCAGGAGATCCTGAAGCTCGTCTGTTTTGTTGGAGACCGCGGCGCCATCACGGCTGATGACGTAGCTCGCGTTGTCTGCTCAAGCCCGGACGACGCGCTCTTTGGCCTGAAGGACGCCATCGCGCAGCGTCGAACGGACGCGGCGCTCAGCCTTCTCTCGGAGCTCCACCGGTACGACCCGAAGCCTCAGGCCGTGGCGGGAAAGCTCATCGCGGTGCTTTCCCGCCACTACAGGACGCTCTGGCAGGCGAAATACCTGGTTGAGAAGCGGATCAGCCCGCGCGACGTTCGGTCGCTACCTGAAGCGATCGCGCTGGAGCTCCCCGATGAAGGGAGTATTGCGCAGGTAGCGTTCCGAGCGGGCGAGCTGATGTCTGCTGCCCGGGGCACAACCTGGGAAGAGATCGAGACCGCCATGGAGAATTTGCTGCTCTGCGATCTTGCGAACAAGGGCGGCGTTACCGATGAGAGCGACCTCTATAACAGCGAGCCGGTCAACAACCTTCAGATCCTCGTTCTTCTGCTAACGCGCGGAGGGAGCGCTGCTCGAGCCCCGGCTGCGGCGGGATAGTGTCCAAACGGGTAGAGGCCCGCCGGAGAACCGGCGGGCCTTCAAGATGAGAAAACGAATCTGCT
>JBBRJW010000752.1:0-2011 GCA_038218705.1 Chthonomonadales bacterium
CAGGTCGTCGCGGCCGTTCGCGCGACCTCCGACCCATCGCGACGGACCTGGTACTGTATCGTGCCTGAACCGGCCGACGGCACGGGGCTCCAGGAGAGCTGCACGCGGCTCGCCGGGAGCAGCGCTGCCTTCAATCCGACAGGCGATGACGGCGGTGCAGCGGTCCTCCGGTGCGACCAGAACCACTCCATAATGGCCGGGTCCTCCGTTACTCGTTTCCAGGTCTCGTGGCCGGTGTCCGGGTACTCCGTGTAGCGGACCTCACCGCCTGCGTCGGCCACGGCCGACACGATCTCGCGCGATCGTTCCGTGCGCACGTACCAGTCGCTGCCCCCGTGGGTGACCCAGAGCGGCGTTTTCGCAATCTCTTTCGCGGTGCCGGTATCTGCTGCGCCGGCTACCGGGAGCGCTGCCGCAAAGACTCCTGGACGGCGTGCGAGTAAGTCGAGAAGACCTATCGCACCGGTGCCGATGCCGGCCGCATAGACTCGCTCCGGATCCGTGTTAAGCTCCGACTGCAGCCTGGGGATGAGCTCCATCGCGCAGCGGAGTGCCATCGTCGGTTCCTTCGGCTGAGTATGGCTCACGGCGTCGCGAGTTACGTCGACCCAATCGCCCTGCGAGGTCGTCTCGCCGTCAATGAGCCCGATGCAATGGGCGTTTCCCTGCTTAACGCTCCGGAAGTCGCACTCCAGCCAGGTGGTGGACGTCACGTTAAACGGAAGAGGAGCCTTTCGGCGCGCGTCATTCAGCATTTTCAGGGATGCGCCACCCTCTTCGACGGTCAGCTCGCCGCCCGCGCCGTCCTTGTCGCACGGAGTGATCTTGTCTAGGTTGAAGGTGATCGATCTGCCGCTGCCGGGACGGGCTGCGTCATAGACCTTTACATTTCGAAATTCGCTTTCGATCCCGTTCTTGGCACCCCAATCGAAGTTCCAGAGCGCCACGTACTTTTGCGGACCCGGATTGTAACGCCCAACCGGAATCTTGAAATGCTGCCAGCCTCCCACCTTGGCGTTGTAAGTGTGAAACTCGTTCCAGTACTCGTTCTGCGCCTGGCCATATAGTTGGAACAACTGCGGATGCCCGGGGCACTGAGGGGCGAGGACGATGGCGGGCGGACGAGAAACGGTCTCGGAAGGGATGAGCGCCGCCGCGGCCTTTGTCTGCCGCTTATTGTCCGTGCCGTGGTCATCGTGGTCGTGGAGGAAGAGCACCAACGGCAGCTTTGTGGTCGCCGCGCCAGGCGGAATATAGAGCCGATACGAAAGCCGCCCGCCGCCCGGACTCTCGTAAACGCGTGCCTGCCAGAGGTCAGGAGCCGGCGATATCGGCGCAGCCGAGGCGCCTGGCCCGGTCTGGGTCGCCAGTAGCGCCGAGAACACCGCGGCCGCGCGGGCGAGATTATGTCGGAGACTGATCATCCTGCTGGGACCTCTCTTGCACGTTTCCACTCCAGTGGAATACGCGGAATAGCTGACAATAGCGCCCGCGTGTACTCGTTTTGTGGCTCCCGGAACACGCTCTCTGTCTCGCCCTGCTCCACAATACGCCCCTGGCTCATAACAGCGACTCGATTGCAGAAGTGGCGCACGACTCCGAGGTCGTGGGCGATAAACAGGTACGCAAGCCCTCGCTCCTGCTGAAGCCGGGTCAGCAGGTTCAGTATCTGGGCGCGAATCGAGACATCGAGCGCGGAGATCGGCTCATCCAGAACGATCAGCCGGGGGTTGGTTGCGATGGCGCGAGCGATGCCAACGCGCTGCCGCTGGCCTCCGGAAAACTCGTGCGGGTACCGACCGGCGTGCCCGGCATCGAGGCCCACGCATTCCAGCAGCTCGCGCGCCCGGGCAAGGGCCTCCGCGCGGCTCCCCACGAGCCGGTGGGCGCGCAGAGGCTCGGCGACGATATCGCCGATCATCATGCGCGGGTTGAGAGAGGCGTAGGGATCCTGGAAAACTGCGCCGAGTCCGCGCTTCATCGCCAGGAGCGACTTGCCCTGGCTCGCGAG
>JBBRJW010000753.1:0-2008 GCA_038218705.1 Chthonomonadales bacterium
GACTTCGGTCTCCTGCCGCTCCGCAGGTGACGTGTTGTGGCTCGCCTGCGCCTTCTGCACGGCGTCGGCTGCTGCGGGCGCCTTCTGCTGCGCCACCTGCTGCAGGGTCTCTTTGCCAGCTTCGCGCCGATCGAGCTCCGACTTCGTCGCGAAGTTATTGTTCTCAAGCTGAGCGGTCAGCGTCTCCACGCGCTCAGCGACCGACTTTGCCTCCTGGGCTACGGAGCGCTCGGCCTCCAGGGCGCGACTCATGTTGGCATTGTCCGGCTTGCGTCGCGCGGTGGCGAGCTCGGCCTGTGCCTGAATCTGATGCTCACGAAGCGCGGCTACGGCGCGGGCTTCCTCGTTCAGGCTCTCTTTCAGGCGCTGCTGCATCTCGGCGATACTGACGACATGAATGCGGAAATCGGTAGAGGCGCTGGTGTGTGACCCGCCGATTGCGCAATTGTCCGTTGCGGTGACATGGTAGACGATAGTTTCACCGGGATGGGGATTGACACTTGCGAGGTGCCAGCGCGCTTCTATGTGAGCTTGAGCCTGGCCGTTTGGCCCGGGAAGTGTAAGCGACCCCGCGCGCACGGTGCGAACGTGGCCCTGGGATCCAATCATCTCGCCCACCTGCGACTTATACGCGAGGTGCGCGGATGCCACGCCGTAGTCGTCCTGAGCCTGCGCCATCAGCGGGACGGAGCCCTCGGGCACCAGGTCCATGTCGGCGGCAGGGCGGGTGAGCTGCACGCCAGGCGGCAGGTCGGGTTGAGAGTGAATGGTATAGGGGGCAGTCTTAGCGCTGGTGAAGCCGTGCCGATCTTTCAGGAGCAGCGAGTACTGTGCATCCTTCCAAACGGAGATGCGGCCGGATGTTCGCTCTTGCGCGATATGCCAGGGACCCACGGGCGCGCCGTTCAGGCTGTACTCCGCAGAGCGGAGGGGTTTGTTCGCGGCGCCGACGATATCGACCTCGGACCCCTGCGGCGCAGCGATGTCTCCCGTGGAGACCGTCATCGTCTGCGACTGCTTCCTCATATATGAGGGATAGCGGAACGTCATCTGGAAGCTCGAGAGCGCGGGCCGGTCCTCGACCGACACGTTCTGCGTGTTCGAGCGGCCATCGTTGGAAGATGCATAGAGCTCAACGCTCTGAGGCAGGGAGGCGAATCGGTAGTGAAACTGCATCACGGTTTCGTGGCGCGGTCGAACGTTCTCACCATCGAAACCTGCCAGACGCGGCGCGTGCGCGGAGGGGGCGGCGAGCTTGTCCGAAACGAGCGTTGGCTCGGAGAGGGGAACGGTGCGCCAGGAGGTGTTCGAGTCGCCAACCTGACGGTAGTAGAGACTGGCGCTGTCAGCGCGGTCGCCGCGCGTCAGGACTGTGACGCCAGTACCTTCGCCACGGGGCAAAATGGTCGTATCAGGCTTTACGTAGACCCGCGTATTGGCCCAGGGAGCGATATCGGCCCGCGTGTCGGACATGCGGCTCACCCAGTTTGCAAACGCGTCCGGGGCGAGGGACATCTCTGCAATAAGCCAGATCAGAGTGAAGAGCATCACCAGAAGTGCGGTACGCAGCGGTCGGAGGCTGATGGCGCGGCGGAAGTTCAGCGAAGAGGAAGCGCGAACCGTCTCATCGGTCAGTGAGTCCGTCATCGACTGAGAGAAGCCGCCACTCTCGGGAGTACCGGCAAGCACGGGATCGAGCTCAACCGTTGTGAGCAGGCGCTCTTTCAGCTCAGGATATCGGCGCTCTACTCGCGCGGCCATTGCCGGGTCGGGCAGCGGGAACAGCATCGCGCGGGAGAGCGCGACGAGCCCTGCAGCCATTCCGAAGATCGCGATGCCCGCCTTCCAGTGCTCACGAGCGGATCCTGTCAGCACGAGCCGGCTATCGAGATGGTAGCAGACGAGCGCAAGCACCACCAGGAGTGCGACAGTCCAGGCCAGGCCTCCGAATAAGTGTATAATCCGCCACCAGCGCCGGGCGGCAGCGAGCTTGCTCTGCAATTGCGAG
>JBBRJW010000754.1:0-2004 GCA_038218705.1 Chthonomonadales bacterium
GTTTCGGATGTTACGGGAAACTTGAGCGAAGATCGAACCATATACGATCTCCTCCGAGCCTGCTTCCCTCACGGCACAGTTTCCGGTGCGCCGAAGGTGCGCGCTATGGAGATTATCGACGAACAGGAGCCGACGCGTCGCGGGTTCTACGCGGGGTCGGTTGGATACTTCAGTTACTCTGGGGACATGGATATGGCAATTGCCATCCGGACGATGCTTCTGGACGGCCAGACTGCGTATCTTCAATCGGGTGGCGGATTAGTCGCTGATAGTGTTCCCGCTGCAGAGTATCAGGAGTGCGTCAATAAGGCTGGAGCCCTGGTAGCCGCGATAAGCCTGGCCGAAGCCGGGCTCGAATAGCGAGCTGCGGAGCCCGGCGAGCGGCCCACTTCACTGGGTTCCGAAAGAGACACCCATGACAGACAAGACTATCCGTCGTGGCGCAGGCCGGCGGGTCAGCAGAGCGCCCTCGCTGGAGGAGATTCAGCGTGCCCGCACCGTCAGGAGCGTCCTGAAAGTTCTCGGTGCCGTCGTTGTGCTCCTCGTCATCGCAGCCCCCTTTCTCCGCGCTGGCATGATTCGAAGCAAACACCAGCAGGAGCTGCTTGCCGCCATCGAGCATGGCCGCGATTCCGACGCAGAGGAGCTTCTCAAGGCAGGCTGTGATCCAAACGCTGCTAACGAACAGGGAATGACCCCGCTCATGCTCGCTGCCTACCATGGGCAGCTCGCGATAGCGGACCTGCTCATCGCAAACGGAGCATCCGTTAACGCTGCTGATCGGCAGGGCGGATCGGCCTTGAGCTGGGCGGGACCCAAGAACATTGCGCTTGTCCGCCTGCTCCTCGACCACCACGCAGATCCCAATGCTCGCGACCACTACGGGAAGACCCTCCTGGCCACCGCCACTAAGGTGGGGGCGACAACGGAGCTGGTGCGCTTGCTGTTGAGCCACGGTGCGAATGCAAACGTGGTGGCCGACAACGGACCGCCTCTTCTCTACGCAACTCTTCAGGGACAGAACGGCAATTCCGACGTTGTGCGCCTGCTGCTCGAGGCGGGCGCGGACGCGAACGGACGGGATTTTGCGGGAACTCCGATGCTCATCAAAGCGGTGGAGCAGCATAGTCCGGAGATTGCACAGATGCTGATCGACCACGGCGCTCATGCTAACTCGCAGGACGCACAGGGGCGAACGCCGCTCAAGGTGGCTCTGGACGAAGGCGGCGGCCCGATGGTAGCGCTGCTCCAGAAGGCCGGCGGTCGAGAGTAGCTCGTTGGTCAGAGCTCTCCGGGGGCGAGAGAGCCGAGGTCAGTTCCGTCCGGGCCGACATGGAGCGCACCGAATCGAAGTACTGCTGCCGCCCGCGGCGCACGCACGGGCGTGAGGATACCGAGGATCCGGCGCTTGAAGTTCAGCGCCTCGAGCAATCCAAGTCCGAGCAACTTCCCCTCCCGATCCTCCAGGCCTATCAGAAGGTGCCGCAATTTGGGCGCAGCGATGGACGAAAAGCTGGAGGCTGCCAGGGTCTCGAGCGCGGTCAGCGCGCCTGGCGCGTCCTGGTAAATCCGCCTGCTCGCCATCACCCCGAGATGTCCGCCGAATCGCTCTGCGTAGTACACCTTTACGTCTGGCTCGAAGAGCTGGGCCACGTACCGCAACAGGTGCGGAGCGAGCGGCTTGCCTGCGCCGAGCCACGTGCCGCGCACCGATACCTCATCGAGTCCGTATTCAACGTGGACGGCATCGCCAAAGTATGCCGCGAACCGCATGGCGCGGCGCTGGGAGCGGTAGGCGGGACTCTTGCGACCGATCACATCGGGAACGGGGGGCTCGTGAATCTCCATGCTGGCGCGCCGCCGCAGTGGTGAGAGAATGGCCGCAAGCTCGTCCTGCCTCTGCAGGGCGACCAGATGGGTCGGGCAGAGCAGCTCGATCTCCGTCTGGAGCAGGGTCCGTGCGGAGGCCGTTTGAATGAAGCCCCCGGTATCCACGACTACGCG
>JBBRJW010000755.1:0-1992 GCA_038218705.1 Chthonomonadales bacterium
CGGGCTTTCTCCTCGCTCAGGAGCTGCTCCAGAGCTCCAGCGAGTCCAAGATCGTCGAGCGCGAGAGAACGGAGACCGTTAATGAGCCGGCGCGACTCGATGACCGCTTCCTTCAGGTAGAGAAGGCCCTGGTCCAACTCGCGCTCAGCGCGCTCGCTATCTCCCGCCTGATGAGACCTCTTGAAGGACTCCATATGAGCGTATGAGGCCATCACATACTGAGTAAGGCCATCATGGAGGTCGTAAGCAACTGCGCGGCGCTCCTCTTCCTGCGCGGTGATCAGCCCGCTTACAAGGGCTCGCTGCCGGGCAAGCATCTGCAGGTTGTGAATGGCGACCGCGGCGTGAGCGCCCAATGCCTGGACCGCCGTCTCGTCCGCGGCGGTAAATCCCGGCCCGTCAATCTTGTCCGTGAGGTAGAGACTGCCTATCGCAGTATCGCCTCGCCTGATGGGCACCCCGAGAAAACTGGTCATCGGGGGATGGTTTGGCGGGAAGCCAGCCGAGCCGGGATGGGAAGCGATGTTATCGACGCGGAGGGGCTCCCTCCGGTGCAGCAGGAGCCCGAGCAGACCATGCCCTCGGGGCCGCGCGCCGATCGCAGTCTCCTCATCGCGCGATAGGCCGGTGGTGACGAACTCCATCAGGCCATTCCCATCAGCCCTCGCCACACCGAGCGCTGCGTAGCGCGCCCCGGAGAGCACCCTGGCAGCATCAGCAATGTGGCGCAGCGCTTCCACGCCGGTACGGCTTGCAAGAATGTCCAGGGCCACGCGGCTCGCTGCCTCGAGGATGACCGTGCGCCGGCCCGCATCTTCGCGGAGCTCGGCCAGAATGTGGCTCGCATCGTCACGCTCGGCCTTCTGGATAAGCTTTGCAAAGGCGAGGATATTCTCGGGGCCTACCGGATCGACTGGCGCTTTCTCGTTGTCTGACATATTACTCCAGGACGGGATCGAGCAGCCGCTTCAGAGGCGCTTCAATGATCTTCAGTCCGGCGTATCCGCCTGCACGCCCGCGCAACTTGCCCTCCGCATCGAAGAGAAAGTACCCGGGCCAGATCGTGCTCTCGAAGCGCTCGCCGATCTCATGTTCGTTATCGATGGCGCATGGCTCCGTCATACCCATTGCAATCATATCGGCCTTCACGGCTGCCACGTCCGTGTCGTCCTCCTGGCGGGGCATATGCACGGCGATGACCTTCAGCCCCTTGTCGGCATACTGGTCGCGCCACTCGCCCACGGTTGGCATGTTGTCGTGGCAGACGTGGCAGCTCACTGCCCAGAAGTGGACCAGTGCCGGGCTTCCGCGAAGCGCGCTGGCTTCTGCCTCACCGTTCACCCACTCTTCCGCACCGCTCAGCTCCGGCATCTCCGTACCTGTTCGCATTGGCATTGCCAACACCTCCTATAGACTGGCTGCTGCACCTGTTGTGGCAGCGATCGATTCTTCCGCTTCTGCGTCGCTCAGCCCAACCTGTGCCGAAAGACAGATCTCCAGGCCTCGGCCAGTTCCGGCAGCTCCGATAGCAGGGCAATCCGTTCTCTTCCACCTTCGCCCCGATACAAGGCACTGTTCGCCCAGGAAACTGTCATTTTCGGGTGGGGCCGATCGTCGAGTGTCAGGCTCTGGCCGGCGGCAACCAACCCCTGCTGGAGAACACGAAGGTAGAAGCCGGTATGGTCCAGCTCGATCATCTGCCGAGGCATCTCGGTGCGCGACCACTTGTGAGCGAGATTCGCACACGGCTGTCGCGGCTGACTCACCTGCACTCGCGCCTCGCCGACCGAGTATACATCCCCAATGCAGACGGTCTCTTCGCTGTGGCCGGCGAGCGTAAAGTTCTCCCCGAAAGCGCCATAGGCGAAGGCATCGCCCTGTTGAAGTACGTCTCGCCAATATGCGTAGTGCGCCTCTGGAAAACAGCAGACGACTTTGTCCGGCCCACCGTGGTGCCGGAGATCTGCCTGCCTGTCACCGTCGAGGTTAACC
>JBBRJW010000756.1:0-1992 GCA_038218705.1 Chthonomonadales bacterium
CTCGCCGACATGCTGCTCACCTTTGGCCTCGTACCCGGTTCGGCCAACCTGTTCGGCGCTACCTATAGCGTCTTCGGCGATATTGTGGCGGCACAATACCCAGAGCTGCTCAAGGGCTACTATCCGGCGGATCAGATTACGGACACCTCGTACCTCCAGGACATCGCCCGCCAGGCCAAGCCGACGGAAATCGCCATGAACAATGCGAAGCCGGTATTCAACAAAGATAAGAAAATCGATGTGCCGACCAGCCGCAAAGCCTGGCACATAAATTTCGACAGCGGGCGCGCCAGCTTCTCTCCGGGCGCTTCGCACCAGTTGGATATGCTGAGGCGCGACCTGCTTGTTGCCAGCGGAGCGGCCGTCGAAATTCACGGTTATACCGACAATCAGGGTGACGCGAATGCGAACCAGAGACTCTCCGAGGACCGGGCCTTCGCCGTCCAGAAATGGATGGAAAAGGCCGCGCCTGTCAACTTCCCGAAGGGCCGCATTCGCATCTTCGAGCACGGCGCCCAGAACCCGGTAGCGTCCAACTCCACGCCCCAGGGCCGCGCGGAGAACCGCCGCGTAGAGATCGTCATCGGCGCCACATCGCGCTAAGAAGGGTTAGGGGCATAGTCTGCCCAGAGGAACGTACCGTATGCCCGATACCCCGGATAAGGACACTCCGGCCGGCGGCGAACCCACCCCGGCTACTCCGATGATTGCCACAGGCTCCGAGGCGCTCCGAGTGGGAGACCGGGGGCCGCGCCAGCAGAGCAAGCCGCACAACCCGCTCCAGGCGCTGCTGGGAGTTTTCGCGCCGAACCGCGTCGTGTCGGCTCAAACCATGCGTATGATCGTGCTGGTGGAGGTGGCGATTGCGCTGCTCGTCTGGCTGAACTCGCCCTTCCGCGTGCTGCCGCGACCGAACGAAGTCCTCCGAGCGCTGCAGGACCTCTGGATGCACGAAGGTCTCGGCCGCGATATCGGCGTCAGCTTCGGGCTGAATGTAGAAGCGCTTGCGTGGTCCACCGTTATCTCGCTAGGGCTCGCCTATCTCACGGTGATGCCGGTATTTCGTCCGATTGTGGCGGCGATCTCGAAAGGCCGGTTCCTCAGCCTGCTGGGATTCACGTTCCTCTTCACGCTCATGCTCGGCGGGGGGCGCCCGCTCAAAGTCTCCCTTATGGTCCTGGCCGTGACGGTGTTCTACGTCACCTCCATGGCCGCAGTTGTCGCCGGCGTCCCGAAAGCCGCATTCGATCACGCCCGCACGCTGCGGATGAGCGAGTGGCGCGTCGTCTGGGAGGTCGTCATCCTCGGGACGATCGACAAGGCGTTCGAGGTGCTTCGGCAGAACGCCGCAATTGGGTGGATGATGCTCACGATGGTGGAGGGCATCGCGCGGGCGGAAGGCGGCATCGGCGTCGCCCTGCTGAACGAGAACAAGCACTTCCGCCTGGAGTACCTGTTCGCCATCCAAATAGTGATTTTGATCGTCGGCCTCGTGCAGGACTACGCTATCGGCCTTGTCCGCCAGATTGTCTGTCCCTACGCCGACCTGACTCTGGAGAGAAAATAGTGGCGGCTCTACCCTACGAGTTCAAGGAGACGCTGCTCAAGGTCGAGGGCGTCACCGTCAGTTTCGGACCGGAACCTATCCTCCGGGACCTCAACCTGGAGATCAAAGACCTCGTCCGGCCCGGTATGAGCCAGGGCCAGGTCGTGGGTCTGCTCGGCCCATCCGGCATGGGAAAGACCACGCTGTTCCGCGTCCTCGCGGGTCTCGACGCGCCCACCTGCGGCACCGTCCTTATCGAGAAAGAGGGAATCCCCGTCCGCAAAGGGATGGTCGGCGTGGTAGCGCAGAACTATCCACTGTTCGCGCACAGGACCGTCCTGGGCAATCTCATGGTGGCGGGCGATCATGGTGGGCTTGCCCGCGACCAGGTGAAAGTTAAAGCAATGGGCCTGCTGGAGCGGTTCGGGCTGACGGCGCACGCCTCG
>JBBRJW010000757.1:0-1991 GCA_038218705.1 Chthonomonadales bacterium
CTGCCTGCCGCTCTCGGCATCCCTCTCCGAGAACGCATAAGCCCTGCTCTTGTCCATCCCGAAAGGAGATTAGTCATGCACCTTCCCGTTCCCGGTGTGTGTTCTTCGGCTCTGCAAGCCATTGGAAACACACCAGTTGTCCGATTACAAAAGATCGTTCCTCCCCACAGCGCCGAAGTGCTCGTCAAACTTGAGTATTTCAATCCGACCGGATCATACAAGGATCGTATGGCCCTCTCCTTGATCGAGGAAGCCGAAGCACGCGGCACATTGCGGCCAGGCATGACCGTTGTGGAGTACACCGGGGGGAGTACTGGCTCCTCGCTGGCCTTTGTCTGTGCCGTCAAGGGGTATCCCTTGAAAGTTGTCTCATCTGATGCATTTGCACGCGAAAAACTCCAGACCATGCGTGCCTTCGGGGCTGAACTGGTCCTTGTTCCGAGCGTGGATGGCCAGGTCACGCCGGACCTGACCCCACGCATGGTGGCTGCTGCTCGTGAACTGGCGGCCGAAGAGGGAACCTACTGGACGAACCAGTTGTCCAATGCCGATATCATCACCGGCCATGAGCGTCTTGGCCGCGAATTGCTGGCGCAGATTGAGGGACCAATTCACGCCTTTTGTGGAGCAGTGGGAACGGCGGGGATGCTCATGGGGGTTGCCAGGGCGTTGCACCAGGCCGGCAGCCAGGCGCGGATCATCGCGCTGGAACCGGCGACTTCCGCCTTCATCTCCACAGGCAAGGCGGGAGTCCACCATGTCGAGGGCATTGGGATCGGGTCTGCTCCGCCGCTGTTGGATGCCGCCTTCTACAATGAGGCGCGTGGCATCGATGAGGAGGAAGCCCGCTACATGGCTCGCCGACTGGCCAAGGAGGAAGGCATTTTCGCCGGGGTTTCCAGCGGTTTGAATGTGGTAGGCGCACTCCAACTGGCGCAGGAACTCGGTTCTGGGTATACCGTTGTAACGGTCGCCGTTGATACCGGGTTAAAATACCTCGCTGGCGATCTGTACGAGGGATAACCACCTCCGAGAGGTGGATCTTTCGCGTCAGGTACTCTTTGGCCTGGTCATTCTGGCGACGAACGCATTAAGCCCTCACACGGCTCTGTCATTACAAGCGCCGAAGCGCTATCGCCGGTCATCGACAACTGTAGGACTAACGCCTCTCCTATGCCTGCACGTCGATCACGACGCGACCGCGCACCCGGCCCTTGAGGATTTCCTCGCTCATTGCCGGGACATCCGCGAGCGGGATGACCTGCGTGATGCGGCCGAGGGCATCGGTGGGGAGGTCGCGGGCGAGCCGTTCCCACGCCGCGCGGCGCTGCTCCTGCGGCACGAAGACGGAGTTGATGCCGAGTAGGCTGACACCGCGCAGGATGAAGGGGAAGACCGTCGTGCTCAGTGCGGGGCCACCCGCGACGCCGCACGCCGCGACGCTGCTGTTGAAGCGCATCGCGGGCAGGATCGCCGCGAGCGTATCGCCTCCCACCGTATCGACCGCGCCCGCCCAGTGCTCCGATTCGAGTGGCCGGCCCGAGGGCTTGGCGATCGCGCTCCGCTCGACGATCTCCCGCGCGCCGAGGCCCGTCAGGTACTCGTGCAGTTCGGGGCGGCCCGTCGATGCTGCGACGTGATAGCCGAGATGCGAGAGTGCCGCCACCGCGACGCTGCCGACGCCACCGCCCGCCCCGGTGACGAGCACCGGATGACCCTCGCCGGCTGTCAGGCCGCGCGCTTCGAGCGCGATGATGCAGAGCATAGCGGTGAACCCGGCGGTGCCGTGCCCCATCGCCTGCTCCGCGCTCATCCCGGCGGGCAGGGGCACGAGCCATTCGGCGCGCACCCGCGCCTTTTGGGCGAACCCGCCCCAGTACTTCTCGCCGACTTCCCAGCCCGTCAGGATCACCTGATCGCCTGGCTTCCAGAGCGGCGAGCGCGACTCTTCCACCATGCCCGCGAAGTCGATGCCCGGCACCATCGGATAC
>JBBRJW010000758.1:0-1985 GCA_038218705.1 Chthonomonadales bacterium
CCCGCCTCATGCTGCACCTGCTCGGCCCCGACGCACTGCGCCCGCTCCCCGGTACGGCAGCGCTCTTCGGAAAGGCGGTCGCCGTGGGCGCGCTTGCCGCCTTTCGCGCTGCTTTGCCTCTGGCGGGCCTATAAGCGCCGACGCGAAGCATTATAAAAGAGTCTTGCAACAAGCAGGCCAGCCAAACCGTCTAACGGGAACATAACGGCCCGACGGTCACGGGCTGGCTGCATGCGTCTGCCCGACCGCCTGAGCTCTCGGGCCCCGTCTTGGCTGCCCACTCTGCAGGAGCAATTTCTATGAGGTCCTGTCGGCGCTACGTCCCGATATTCGCTTCGCTACTGGCTCTGGCAGCGCTCTCCGCCTTCGGTGCGGAGCGCTCCCGGAGCGCGGCCGCCGCTCCGAGCGCGCCGTATGCCATAAGCTACCACGACGATGTGGAGCCGATCCTGAAGGCGAGCTGCGGGTCGTGCCACAGCAGCGACAAGCGCAGCGGCGGCTTCGTGGTCGAGTCCCCGGAAACCCTCTTCAAAGGCGGCAATCGAACGGGGGCGAAGGTAATTGTCCGGGGCGCACCCACCGAGAGCCTGATCATCGCGTACCTCGAGGGATCCCGGCAGCCCCGAATGCCTCTCAATATGCCCGCACTCTCCGCGGTCCAGCTCCAGCTCATAAAGAGCTGGATCGCCAGTGGAGCGAAGGTCGAGACCGCTAAGATCGGGTTCCCCTATTCTCCCGTCGCGACCCTAACCCCGCCAGCGGTCAAGAACCGAGCGTGGGTGCGCAATCCCATCGACGCATTTGTCCTGGCCAAGCTGGAGGCGAACGGGCTCCAGCCGGCCCCGCCTGCCAGCCGGGCAGCACTGCTTCGACGCCTCTATGCCGACCTGGTCGGCGAGCCGCCCACTCCTGCGGAAGCCACAGCCTTTCTGAACAATTCGAGCCCGAACGCCTATGAGCAGCTGGTTGATCGGCTTCTGGCCGACTCGCGCTATGGAGAGCGCTGGGGTCGCCACTGGCTCGACCTGGTTCGATACGCCGACTCCGAGGGCTTTGAGCACGACGACAAGCGGCCGCGCGCCTGGCGATTCCGCGACTACGTGATCCGCGCGTCTAACGAGGATAAGCCCTACGATCGCTTCATCAAAGAGCAGACCGCCGGCGACGAGCTCTATCCGAGCTCCCCCCAGGCCATCGTGGCCACCGGGTACGCCCGCCTCAGCCCCTGGGATGCACTTAGCACCGACCGTGAGCAGCGCTGGCAGGACTACCTGAACGATGTGACGGACACAACGGGCTCCGTGATTCTTGGGATGACCGTAGGCTGTGCGCGCTGCCACTCTCATAAGTATGATCGCATCACGCAGCGCGACTACTACCGCCTCCAGGCGTTCTTCGTGCAGACGCGGTGGGCGGACAAGCGGCTTCCCGACTCCGAGGCAGGGCCGTATGCCGCCCAGCTCACCTCCTCCCACGCCCGTATTGCGGGACTTCGCGCGGAGGAGCGAGCGCTACGCGACCGATTTCGTGAGCAGGCCGCAGCCGCGAAGCGTGAGCGCGACAAGGCCAGCGGACGAGTAGACGTGAGCGATGGCGAGATAGACGACTTTCTGCGCCGCGACCATCGGCAGGAGCTCGACCGCATTCAGAACGGGATCCGGCAGGCTGATGACGAGGTCGCCCCTCTGGAGCCGATTGCTGATGCGGTCGAGGACTCGGGCCGGAATGCTCCGGCGGAGCACCTGCTCCTACGCGGCAGCCTCCAGTCGCCGGGGCCCGAGGTGAAGCCGGGCTTCATCGCATCGCTGGCAGGGGGCGACGAGCGCGATGCCGCGATTGAGGCCCCGGCCAGCGCCTCCAGCACCGGCAGGCGCACGGCGCTCGCCAACTGGCTCGCGAGCGCCGATAACCCGCTCACCGCGCGCGTTATGGTGAACCGTATCTGGCAGCACCACTTTGGCCGCGGCATCGTCGGAACGCCTTCG
>JBBRJW010000759.1:0-1984 GCA_038218705.1 Chthonomonadales bacterium
GGGCCGAGAGCATCGTCCCACGCTGGGCTACGTTCGCCGAGACCGTTCATGGTATAGAGTCGGAAGGCAAGCGGCTCAGTAGAGGCGCCGTAGGCCCGGAGCTGGCCCGTGCGCGCAAGGCCGACAGCGAAGCGCGCGGCCTCATGGGAACTCGGCGATGGCCGGAGGCGTTGGACGCCATCGACCGGACCGGCACGTCACTCATGCGAGCGTTTGCTCTTGCTCAGGCAGCGGAGCCCGGCGAATTTCGCGCGGTCTGGTGTCACTCCGCTTACGGCGTGTCAGGAATGACCTGGGACGCGGCGATCAAACGGCTGAAGGAGTGCGGGTTTACCGCCGTCGTTCCCAACATGCTCTGGGGCGGCCAGGCGGATTACAACAGCAAGGTGCTGCCGGTAAGCGATCGCGTGAAGACCGACGGGGACCAGATAGCCCTTTGTCTGGCAGCCTGCCGGAAGTACGGTCTGAAGATCTACGTCTGGAAGGTGGATTGGAACCTCGGAACCGCATCGCAGAGCTTCATCGGGCGCATGCGGGCAAAGCATCGCCTTCAGTCGACAGCGAGCGGCGTCGAGGAGCCCTGGCTCTGTCCGAGCAATCCGGCGAACGTCGAGTTGGAGCGTGCGTCGCTCATTGAAATAGTGCGCAACTACGACGTTGACGGTATCCATTTTGACTATATACGGTACCCCGATGACGCCCACTGTTATTGTGCCGGGTGCAGGTCGCGGTTCGAGGCGCTCGCCGGAGCGCGGGTGGCAAACTGGCCAGTGGACGTGCTGCGCGGAGGCAGGCAGTTCCAGGCGTATCAGCAGTTCCGCCGCGACAATATTACCCGCCTGGTGAAGGTGGTGAGCGAAGAGGCGCACCGGCTGAAGGCGGCGTTCAAGGTGTCGGCTGCGGTTTTTAGCAACTGGCCCGAGTGCCGCGAATCGGTGGGGCAGGACTGGGGCGATTGGGTGAACCGCGTATATCTCGACTTTGTCTGCCCGATGGATGATACGGCGTCCAACGGCGCATTCCGCTCCATGGTCCGCGCGCAGCGGGAGGAGATTGCCGGTCGCGTGCCACTGTACCCCGGCATCGGTGCATCGGCTCCGGGCCTCACTGCCGCGCAGGTGATTGATCAGGTGCAGATAACGCGCCAGGAGAAGGCGAACGGATTCATTGTGTTCCAGTACGACATGCGCACCGCGACCGACCAGATACCGATGCTGTCGCTGGGAGCGACGAAGTAGGCAAGCTGGTACGCTGAGCCGCGAACCGCAAGACGTTCTGCGGAGACATGGGAGAGGGGCGGGGGCTTCGGCCTCCCGCCCTTTCTGCCTGTTTGGGCCTCCCTCGCCAGTACATGCACCAGTCCGAACCGGGCTCACCCCGTGGCAAAACCTGATTGTCTGTTGACGTTAAGCAGTTGTCGGCAGTCCAGGCCTCAGGCCACGGAGAGAGTCTAAGAAAGGATTCGGCTAGTGCACGCGAATACAAAACTGCCGGTCACAGACCGGCGCAGGCGCGGCGATACCCGGGAGGCTTCTCCTCCCCGGCGCCGCGTTTCTCTATGGAGGGCGCTCTTCGCTCTGCTGCTCGTTTCCGGATGGGGAAACGTCGCCACCGCAGGTGGTCTCAGCGAAGGAGTAGACCTCGATTTCGGCGGTCTTGGCGCCGGATACGGTAAGTTTGATCAGATGAGCCATATCACTGTCGATTCGCAGGGGCTACCCTATGTACTCGACGGTGGCTTCTATTCAGACGGAAATGCAGATGGCGCTTATGGAGTCCGGGTAAGCGGGCTCTTCTTCGATCCCGTACCAGCGCTCGCGGCCCGCCCCGCATCTGCCCGCGCGATGACCGTGGCGCAGGCTCCTAGACCGGCGACGACGGTGCGCCCAGTAAGCCCTCCGGCCTCCACTCCCGTCAAGCGAGCGACAGCATCGTTTCTGGGGCTCGACCGCAAGACCCAGGGAAACTGGCAGGGTGTCTACGG
>JBBRJW010000760.1:0-1973 GCA_038218705.1 Chthonomonadales bacterium
GATCCCGTATTAAGCGTCGAGCCAATGTCCGGGGTCCGGGCCATCATCGCCGCGCGGATGGTGCAGAGCGCGACGACCACCGCCCCAGTGACGCTCACCGCGGAAACCGACGCGACTGCGCTAGTCGCACTCCGCAAGGAGTTGGCGGCGGACGGTGTGACGGTCTCTTACAACGCTCTCCTGATCAAAATCCTGGCGCGCGCGCTCCAGGAGCATCCCCGGATGAACGCATCCCTGGACGGCGATACAATCCAAGTTTGGAGGCATGTAAGCATCGGGCTGGCCGTCGATTCCGAACACGGCCTGCGAGTACCCGTGCTCCGGAGCGTGGAAAACCGGGGACTGCAGGAGATCGAGCACGAAATTCGGACCCTGATGGTAGCGGCCCGGCAGGGCAGAACGCTTCCCGAGGAGATGCGCGGCGGCACCTTCACTCTCACCAACCTGGGCATGTTCGGGATCGATGCGTTCACGCCGGTCATTAACCTGCCGGAATGCGCCAATCTGGGCGTGGGCCGGATCAATCCTCAGCCCGCTTGTAAAGGGAAGAAGGTGGTCCTGTGCCAGAAAATGTGGCTCAGTCTCACCTTCGACCATCGCCTCGTCGATGGCGGTCCCGCGGCTCGATTTCTGCAGCGTGTCGCCAATTTGATAGAGAAACCGCACTTATTGCTCGGGTGAGAGCACAGTGTAACGCAGTCTAGGAGCAGCCCATGGCGACGTTCGATGGCCGCGACATAGACCGGAAGGAGCTGCTGAAGCACGTCGGCGACGTCTCGCAGCTAGCCCGGGTCAAGCCCTATCGACTGGTGGAAGGCCATGAAGACCAGCTTCTGGCCGTCGATGTGACTACCGGTGGAGGCCTGGAGTTCACCGTGCTGCCCGGACGGGGAATGGACCTGGCGGCGGCGCGGTACAACGGCAGATCGCTCGCCTGGCGATCGCCTGTAGGGGACCAGCACGCGGCCCATTACGAGCCGGAGGGGGATGAATGGCTGCGTGGTTTCGGCGGCGGCTTGATGGTTACCTGCGGGCTTACCTGGTTCGGCGCATCCTGCATCGACGAGGGGCGAGCGTTGGGCCTGCATGGGCGCGCCAGCCATCTTCCCGCTACGAACGCGCGCTGGGATGGGGAGTGGAGCGGAGAGGATTACTATCTCTCGGTTTCCGGCAAGCTGCGCGAGGCGATCGTGTTCGGCGAGAACGTGCAGTTGAGCCGAACTCTCCGCGCCAAAATGGGGGAGAACCGGCTTTTCATCGAGGACGTGGTGGAAAACCTTGGCTTTCAGCGAACGCCGCACATGATCCTCTATCATATAAATGTAGGCTATCCCGTGCTGAACGAGAACGCCAGATTTGCAGCGCCTTCGGTGCGCGTGACGCCTCGCGATGCGGACGCCGAACGGGGCGTGGCGGATTGGAGCCGGATGCAGGCCCCCACGCCAGGCTATCTGGCGCAGGTCTTCTTCCACGAAATGCAGCCGGATGCGGATGGCTCCGTGACGGCGGCGGTTGTTAACGATAGCGATATAGGCGGCGGGCTGCGGGGCGTTTATGTCCGCTACTTCCCATCGGAGCTTCCGCGCTTCACGCAATGGAAGATGATGGACCAGGGACCGTACGTAGTTGGGATGGAACCCGGCAACGCCTGGGTAATGGGCCGCGACGTGGAGCGGGCGGAAGGCCGGCTGCAGTTCCTGGAGCCGGGCGAATCGCGGCGGTACCGGCTGGAGATCGGGGCCGTAACGGAGCCGTCGCAGGCGGAAGCCATTGAATCCGCCGCACAGACCGCTAAGACGGCGAAATAGGATTGCCGCCGGGAGGAGTGACTGCAATGAAGCGGACGTACGACCTGGGCGAACTGGCGTGGACGGTTTCCGGCTGGACCCCCCACCTGTGGCGGCTGATGCAGACCGTGGAGATCGGAGCGCTGCCGACGGCGGAGATAAAGGGTGTCCCCGCCCCGGTTCCTG
>JBBRJW010000761.1:0-1961 GCA_038218705.1 Chthonomonadales bacterium
CGATTGGCCCGCATCCACCGGTCGATGCCAATGAGCACGCAGGGCATCTGCGCGCTGTACGCCTTTGTTGAGACGATGGAGACGATGCCGCCCTTCTGATCCGCGATGTTCACGTCGCCGGGGGTCCAGGTTACCACCCCATTTACCGCTATGTGCCTGGTCTCTCCGGTTCGCTTTCCATTCCGGACGACAGGTCGGTCCTCCGAGTAGCCCGCAATGTATTTCTGTGCGGCGTCGATAAAGTCGTTGGCGCTCACCCAGTTGATGGCGTCCGGATCGTATGTCTTCTCGTCGGGGTTGGTCTTGAGTCCGTTGTCAGCCAGCCACTTCTGCGCGATGTTCCAGTCACCGTCGCGCAGAACACCCGCGATGACGCCTCCGCGCGCTGCTGCGGGGTTGGCCCGCCAGGCAGCCGGACCCATCAATTTGTCTTCGCCACGGGAGTAACCGAACGCACAGACAACCTTCGCGGTGTAGTCCGGGCCGATGCGCTTCAGTACATCGTTCGCGCCGGCCAGACAGGCCGCGCTCCCATCCCCCATGATCGTCACAAAATGCGCGCCCCGGGTGGGATTCTCGACGCCCTGGCTCAGCTCAGTAGCGAAGGCTGCAAGCGCCTCCTGCATCTTGCCGCTGTCGTCCTGGCGGGAGAACTTGAGGTTTACGCCCTGTCCGCACATCAGGCTGCCGCGGGTGGCCTGCGGGCCTCCGTTGGCAAAGAGGAGCCCCATCTGTGCATTCCACGCGTAGCCGAGAAGGCGGACCTCTGGCTTGTCTGTGCAGCCGGCATCGCTGCCTGGAAGCGCGACCGGTGCGGACGACCCACCATTCTGGGGACCACTTGCGCTGCCGCCAGCGATGGATGGAACGGTCGAAGCCGTATCCTGTGCCGCAGGGGCGAGGCGGCTCCAGAGCCGTGCTGCGCCAACAGCGAACCCGATTACAAGGAGGAGAATGACGATCTTACCGGTCGGTTTCAAGCGCATCAGAATAACCTCTCCAGGGCAGCCGCAGGGAGCGTACCACGTCCTGCTTGGTGAACAGCAACACGCACAATATCAATGGAGCCGTAGGGGGACCACTCAGCGGGCCCTCTGAACGATTTCAGAGTGCATATTCGTGGAGCGGGCGTACGTTTCCTGCTGATTTTGGCTCGGGCGAGCCGCACGCGGCCCTGCCAGGCTCCGCCGAGCGATGCAGCAGCGGGCAGGCACGACGCTCGGGCACCCATGATCTCAGCATGCCCGACTGACCCGATACCGTGTCCCCGGCTGGACGGAACCTGGCCTGAGCTACTCCTGTATCGCAATCACTTTGCCGGTATTGCCGCCAAAGAAGGTCTCGAACGCGGCCTGCAGCTCCTCGATCGGGAATCGATGGGTAATGATCTGGCTCAGGTAGGCGCGATTGTCGCGAAGCAACGTAAGGTTCGACGCGAGCTCGCCGAAGCGGAAGTACTCGCTGCCCAGCAGCGAAGCCTCGGGCTGAATGAGCCGACTGGATACCTCCAGGGTGAACGAAGCGCCGTGGCCCACGCAGACGAGCGCGCCGCGGCGACCGAGAGCCGCTAACGCTTCGTTGACAGCCTCGCCGCTGCCGGTGGTATCGATCACGAGCGCCGGGGCGCGGGATAAGCCCGCCCGGAGAAGGCCTTCTGCGAGCGAACCATCGGCCACCGAGATTGGCGTACCGCCCAGGCGCTCAGCGAGCCCGAGGCGGTAGGGAATCCGGTCCGAGATCGCGATTGGGATCTCGCAGCCGAAGCGAAGGCGCGCCATGGCGAGAACGCCGAGGCCGATCGGGCCCGCGCCGGTGATGAGGATGGATTCTGGCTCCCCGACAACCGTCTGGCCGCGGGAGAGCGCATGTCCACCGGTACCCATGATATCGAGGAGCATTGTCGCTTCGTCCAGCGGCAGCTCGGGGTCGATCGGGAAGAAGACCGATTCCGATACCAGCTC
>JBBRJW010000762.1:0-1948 GCA_038218705.1 Chthonomonadales bacterium
ATGCGGCGGAGAACAGCCACCCCAGTAACCGACAGGGCGTTGACTCTTCCATGCAGGGCCGCCCTTCGCCCGATCACGACATCGGCGGCGAGGAGCAGGGCAGCCGCGTTAGCGACGCGCCCGAGGGTAAGCCCGCAGCGGCAAGCGAAGCACTTGGCCACGGTGGCGGCCACACCGGTCGCGAGGCCAGCTCTCTTCATACAACTGAAACGGCCGCCTATGCGTCCGGGCACCCGTCCGACGAGGCAGAACAGAGCGTCACGGCGACTACAGGAAACGACAAACACCCCTTTACAAAGCAAGGATAGCGAAGGCTTCACTGGGCCGTTGGAACGAATAGGATGCCCGCTACAGCGGCCAGAGCGACGATCGCCGCAACCGGGATACGCTTCCACGCAGCAAGCGCTATGCCGGATGCCACCATCGCGGCTACAAAGAGTCCGTGGCGCCCAGAGTGCAGCAGTGAGACCAGCACATCGACGAAAATGCCGATTACAGCAAGGCTCAGCCCCCGGATAAAGCCCTCGACATAGATGTTCCCAGCTGCGGATCGGTAGAACCGCAGGACCAGCAGAACCAGCATCGGTGGCAAGGTGAGGGCGGCAAGAGCGAGAAGCGCTCCTCGAAGTCCGTCTGTTAGATAGCCGAGGCTCAACACCCAGAGGCCGTTAGGTCCCGGGGAGACCTGACCTACGGCGAGCGACTCTGCAAAGTCGCGCTCCACCGCCCAGTGCCGCCCGATAAGGTCGGTATGGAGCATGGGGAGATTGCCAAACCCGCTGAACGAGAAGAGCGAGGCTTTCAGAAAGAGAAGGAAGTAAGACCATGGATCGATCATTTCGACCCGCTCCCGCCGACAGGCCGAGCGGTGACCGCTCCGAGCAGACCAGCTCCGACAAGTACCAGAATCACGGGGGGATGCCAGCGTACAAAGGCGAAAGCCGAACCGACGAGCATCAACCCGGCGAGCACGTGCCTGCCCCGGCCCTCCCGCCGGGCAAGTTCCAGCGGCTTCCGGGCCATCACCCAGGCGGTAACGAGGCCGATGCCGACCGTGGCGGGCACAATTCCGCGCAAGGCTGAGCGCACCAACTGAAGGTCGCGTATCACTGCATAGCCCGCAGTAAGCGCAATGGTGATCGAGGCGCTCGGAAGCAGCATTCCTGCCACACAGGCCCCGCTTCCACTCGCGCCAGCGAGGCTCTTGCCAATTACAATCGCCAGTCCAATAAGGTTAATCCCGGGAGCGGGCTGGCAGATCGCCCAGTACCGATTGAACTCCTCTTCGGTTACCCAGCCGGTCCTGTCAACCATGGCCTGCCGGATCATGGCTAGCGTAGCCGAGCCTCCGCCAAACGACTGAGCGCCCAACAGTGCCCAGACGCGAAATAGCTTCCATGCCGTCACCTGCTCAGGCACTCTCTCGCTGCTCATAAGCCAGGGTCCCTCTTGGCCAGATTATACCTTGCAGCATGAGACGCAGATATCGCGCCGGCCCCAACCATATGCGCCCGCAAGCTCGGCTGGCTGTCCGAGCCAGGGCAGTGGCTTGCGCGACCGCACCGCTGTGCTCGTTGGCCCGCACCGTGCCTCCGGGAAGCCGGAGCATTTCGCAACTAGCCCGCCGGGTTAGCCCTCGGCCCGCTCGGTAAGCCAGACCTGAAGGTCCGCAGACGACGTGAAGGCGAGGAATGCCACGCCAAGGGCGCGAAGGCGCTCTGCATCGAGGCGGCCGATCTTCTGAACCGACTCCTCGGAGAGTGCGCCGAAGCGCTCCTCCAGGATTGAAAGCAGAAGAAGCGCCTGACCCCTACGTGTCAATATGGAGTGAGACAATCCACTACGGTTAAACCACTGCGTTGCGGGCGGGAAGGAATGTATTCATGTCTCACTCTCTGGATGCCTCTGCAGTCGAAACCGAGGCATCGCGCTCCACCGAGGTAACTCT
>JBBRJW010000763.1:0-1945 GCA_038218705.1 Chthonomonadales bacterium
GGCGCAAGAGCGAGCGGGGCTGCCACCCGAAGCCCATTCACACTGGTGCCATTGGAGGAGTTCAGGTCAGTAACCACAAAGCCCCCGCTCTGGCGGTCGATACGAGCGTGATTTCGCGACACGGTTGTATCGAGACTGAGGGAGATGCTGCACCCCGGGTCACGGCCGACGACGGCTCCCGCAGGGTCCACCGGGAATATCCGCCCGCTGTAAGCGCCCTCGACTCCCACGAGCTGCCCGATTGTGAGCGCAAACCCCGGGGCTGCGCCTCCGCCGCCAGTTAATAGCACCGGGCCGGGCATCCCTGTTCCCTGCCCCGGCGGCGGCCCGCCAGGCCCGGGCATGCCCCCCATACTGGGCATACCTGCCGCGGGAGCGCCATTTGCTCCCGGCGCTCCAAGCGTGCAGAGGCAGTTCCCACTCGCATCCCTCGGCGCGCCACAAAAGGGGCAGAGATGCGACGGAAGCGACACCGCGGAGTTCCCGGCCTTCGCGGGCGCTGGATCACTATTCGGGCGCGCAACCTGGTTCTGTGTTGCCTTCTCGTAGAACTGAATACGATGCTGGCCGATCTGAATCATGTCGCCGTCGCGAAGAAGCTGCGTTCCGCCTGAAGGGATAGGTTGCCCGTTGACGAGTACCCCGGCAGGGGTCCGTGCATCCTCGATCACATGCCGGTTCCCGTCCGCCCGAATCGCCGCGTGCTGCATTCCAACGGCGGGGTCGCCGTAAAGCGGAACATCGGCCCGCTCATCGCGTCCCAGGATCGAGACAGCCCTCGAGAGGATAATCGTCTGCCCCTCATTTTTGCCGGCCAATACCTTCACCCAGGCCTGCTTCAGCAGCTCATCGACCAGCCCCATAAAGAAGCCTGTCATTGCGCCAATCGCAATAAACCCGACAGCGCGGCTCAAAGCCCCGGCGTCATGACAGCCGCCCTGTCCGGCCGCGCTCTGCAGCGGCGAGAAGAGACCGGGCAGAATGTCAAACAGAAACCCACCTGCGAGCCCTCCGAGCAGGCCGCCGATCGCTCCGTTGCGAATGCGCTTTTGTGATCCGCTCGCGAGGGACGCGCCGAGTCCTACCGCCACCCCGATAAGGGTGAGCGCGGCTGATCGCGCGACCATCTGCTGCAAGAATGCGAAGATGCTCGGATCCTGGGCTGCGTTGCTTCTGCCACCAAGGACCGCGTACAGAAAACCGCCGATACCCGATCCGATATTCGCGAGCAGCACGCCACCGATCAGGCCGATCAGTGCTCCGATCCGAAGCTTGCGCGGATTGCTCTCGACATAGCCATCAATCGAGCCGAGCGCGAGGCCGATTGCGCCGCCCACACAGAGCGAAAGAAGCGCGCCCTGGCCCGAGGAAATCGGGTCTGAGACGCATGCCCCGGAGGCGTCCAGATGGGCGCTGTAGTGAATCAGATTCTCCTGCAGGAACCACCCGATTGCTCCGCCCGCACCGCCGAACGTGAGACCTGCCGCCATCCGAGACTTCATTCGCCCCTCGCTCCCTTCAGCTCTCGAACCGGAAGCGGGTATTCCCGATGGTGATCTCGTCGCCGGAACGAAGCGGCTGCGGCACGCCTGAGGGAGCTCGAGCGCCGTTCACGAAAGTGCCGTTCGAGGAGCCATTGTCCAGGAGCGCATACTGGCCCGAGCTGGCCTGGATAGTGGCATGCCGGCGGGAGGCGTTGGCATCCTGAGGAATTGCCACGGCGCAGCTTGTATCTCGCCCGATCGTCGCTTCCACCCCGGCGAGCGGGAAGATCGTGCCGGAGTACGCGCCGCCTGTCGCGATCAATCTCGGGCCGGAAGACGCGGGTGTGTAGGCCGCAGAGACGGCCGGGCCGAGCGGATCGATCGTACCATCGGTGATGGGGGGCAGATCCGATTTTGCGGCGGCGGCAGGGAACGCCGAGCCTGCGGCCGCCGGGGCAGCC
>JBBRJW010000764.1:0-1941 GCA_038218705.1 Chthonomonadales bacterium
CTGGAGGGTCGCCCCGCCGGGCCGTTTCAGCAGTGGCGGGGTCCTTGGGACGGCCGAAACCACGGCAGGCGGCGCTCTGCTCGGATATCGCTTCGGGGGTCCAATCGGAGCGGCAATCGGCGCGGGAGCGGGACTACTGGCCGGGATCGTTCGCTCTGCGTTCTTTAAGAGCGGGGCCGATCCTGCCAAGCAGAAGATCAAAGAACTCTACGGCCTCAACATTGACAACAAGCTTGCCAGGCAGATCGCCGATCTAGCCAAGAGTTCCTACGGCGGCAGCATCGACGTGGCCATCCGCGCTCAGCCCGTAGTCGAGATGTTGAGCCAGTACGCCCAGATGACCGCGCAAAACTTTGGCATCCTGGATAAGGTGCGCCCGGTGGCGCTTGCCCAGAGTGGCGGGCTACTTCAGCAGCAGGCGATATTCGACTCTGGCCGCGCGCTGTCCTACGCCGGATTGCCCGTGCTCGGCGGCGGAGCTACAGCGCAGATCCCGAGTGCGCAGAGTCCCACGATCATCGTGCAGAATCAAATACCGCAGCACGCGGTAGGGGATTACCTGCAAGGGCAGATGGTACAGACCATCGCCGGGTCGCCTCGTGTCGTTAGCGACGCCGCTAATCGCGCGACGCAGCAGAATTACAACCGGCGCGAACCGGTGTTTAGTGCGCTGGAGGCAGGCACGGTGCGGGCGTGCTGGCTGGAGAACCTGGAGGCCCTCACCGTTCCGAGCGTCTCCGCCTCCAGCCCGTCTCAGGCCTCTTCAGCCAGTCCTCCGCATCGCCAAGAACCTCCTTCAGCCGACTCCTGAGAAACGCCTCCTTCGGGCTCTTCCCACCACTATTCAGCCAGGCGTCGAACTTTCGGACGCTGATGCCGTGCGTGATCTCGGGAGCTCTCACCTTAACGTCGAGCGTCAAGGGCGGTCCGATCTCCCATTCGAATTCCTTAAACGCCTTCAGCCCGAGTGCGGCGGCCTCGTAAAGCGATTCGGCGGTCACCTCGACCGAATGCGTGACGCCGTCGGTGTCCGTGAACGAGACCGAGCAGGACCGCGAATTCCCCACCGGGAGAGTCTATCAGTTTCGCCTTGTGTTCGCCATTGCCCGGGTGATAGGTACTCAAATCCTCGGCCCGATCCTTTTCCTTGGCCTCCGCGGCAGTCTGCCATTGCATATTGACCGGGCTGTCTGAACCGCCTCGCCGCAACGGAATAACGTGGTCAACTACGTAGCCCGGACACGAGCCACGAGTAGCTCCGGTCGCTGGGCAAGGGACCTGTCGCCGGAACGCAGCGCGAGCCGCGGGACTGCGCCGGATACGGCCGCTGGCATCGCGCTCACAGGTGACGCACCAGGTTGAACGGTGAGCTTGCGATCTCAATTCGGAACGTCTGGCGCTACATGGTGTCGCATTGGCACAAAGCGTGCCGATCAGGAACAGAAGAGTGGGAATTGCTTCATTGCGGGGGAGAGATGCAAGCCGCGCGCCATTCAGGTTGCTAGCCTTGGAGAATGGCCGAGCTTGGGGATCTCACCAGTGACTTTCCGATCATCCCGCACGAGACCACTGGCGCCGACTGCTGTGGCTGCCTGGTCGTCAAGATTCAAGGCACAAACGCCGTGCTCTCCTGCAACGAGTGCAACGCCGTGGTGGGAACTCTCCACAAGAACATCCTGGCCTATCTGGTGCGCCTGGCGCCCGGAACAGATATCCATCGTGCGGCATGCCCGCACTGCGGCCACATTCAGGCGTTCCCGCAGTTTGATATGGTGACTGCGTTCGTCTGCGAGGGCTGCGGCAAGGGCGTGAACTTCCGACCGGTATGATGTGAAGCCGGACCGTCGATCTTCAATCCAAACCAAAGCGTTGAATGGGTTATACTGGCATCCGCGTTCCGGTAAGGAGAGACGAATTCATGATCTGTAATGAAGTTACTTG
>JBBRJW010000765.1:0-1938 GCA_038218705.1 Chthonomonadales bacterium
ATCCTGCGAATCCCACGGTTTTCCGGGGAACGAGGGATGCTGCCAGTATGAGTGGTTGTCGACAATCGGCGAGGCCGCCTCACGGTAGAGGCCTGCGACACCGCCCCACGATATCTGCGAATCCATAATACTCGCCTGAACGCCCAGGCTCTTCTGAAGGTAAGCGCGCATCTCCTCGGTATAGGTGCGCTCTGTGTCGGAGAGGAACCGGAGCCAGTCCCCACCGGCGCGGGGCGTGGAGTTCTCCGGAATAGCGACGCTTTTCGCCGAGAGCGCCTGACCGGGTCCGGGCGCGGGATCACGTCCCGGTGAAAGTGTGAGCCCGGAGATCCAGACCTTGCCGTCCGCGTTTCCAAGCTGAAAGGCCACCCGGCAGTGGGCTGCCACCACGCTGTGAGCCGTAAACGGCAGTCGAACGGTCTTCCACTCCGTGGTGAGCGGCACCGTTGCTGTGAGCCCAACATTGTGCCAGTCTGCCTGGTCCAGCCCGGCGCCCGCCGACATCGTACGCGGCTTATCGGCCTTTGCGCGGAAGACCAGCGTATAGGCAGCGCCCTCCTTGAGGTTGAGGCCGGTGATGTGGGACTGGACATGCCAGACGGTGTCATCGATACGGGCAACCGTAATCTCGGCATCCGGCGCTGCCCCGGCTTCTGCCCTTGATGTGGTGGAAATTGTGGCGGACGAATTTCCCTGCGCCTCGATCGACCAGGCTGAGGAGCTGGTTATGAGGCTCGGGCCGGGCGGGGTGTTGCCGGCGTTCCATGCAGCTCGAAGCCCTGCGTCGGAGCCATACTTCTTCAGGAGCCAGTCGTTCCAGAAGCCGATTAGCTCAGAGCGGAAGGGCTCTGGAGTCTGGTCGAGGTCAGCGCCGAGCTTCGCCCACCCGTCTCCCACCAGGGAGTTCTCGTTATTGATCTCGACCACGACCACGCACGGATCTACGGCCAGGGAGAGGCCGGTGTACGGGTTCTTGTGGGTGAGCAGATCTCTGGCGTAATCCTTCTGGAGAGCGATCATCCGGCGGTCGTAGTTGTCGATCCGCTTTGCATATCCGAGCTGCTTGATGCTCGCGGGAAACCCATCGGCCTCGCTGAACTCGCGGCTTACGTGCAGGTTGACGTTGACGTAGATCCCCTGCTTTTTGAGCTGCGCGATCAAGTACTCGACCTTGTCGATCTGTTTCGGATCGAAATGCTGCCGATCCTTGTAGCTCCAGTCCCAGAGGTTCTTCCCGACGCCCCAGCTATTGTCCATGTGGTGCAGGCGCACGAGATTTACGCCGAGCTTCGCGAGCCGTGCGGCCACCTTCTCAGCGTCTGCGTGCTCTGGAAAGGCCGAAGGTCCTGCGAAGTTCACTGCGATGAACTTCACCGGCGCGCCATTGCCCTTCGTAACGAAGTGGCCGTTTCGAGCAACCACTGGCCCATCGACCCCGGCGGGCTTACGGTTCAGGAACGAGACGTCGGTCGCGGTGCCCGGGAGACCATCGTCCCAAGGCATTACAAAGGGAAAATAGGTCGAGGCGGCGTTCGCGGTGACAGCCATCAGTAACAGGCCGGCAGCTCCGAGAAGGCTGAGGGATTTCGCCATGATTCGACGCTCCTTTCGGCGCGCGGCCGCTCAGCCGCCGCCGATGCTGCAATCAACCGCGCCTATCGGGTGCGGGGTGCTGTTACACTTTCGGTTCCGGAAGCTTCCGGGCCGCACTCTCAACCGGCAGCGCAACGGCGCTGAGCGCGCCACCATAGACCGCTCCGGTGTCGATTCCAATCTTGTTTTTGCCGAGCATCACGTGCTTCATAGGAGTGTGCCCGAACACGATCACCTTGCCTTCGAAGTCAGCCCGACTGGAGAGGAATGGCTCCCGAATCCAGAGGCGCGGGTCGAGGCCGGCGTCGCTCCCTTCCCAGCGTCCTCCTGGAGGAAGAACGCCGG
>JBBRJW010000766.1:0-1935 GCA_038218705.1 Chthonomonadales bacterium
CTAAGAACGGTCAGGCCGCGAGGCGGCCTGACCGTTGTGAAAGCGTCCGCGAGGAGTGACGTCTTGCACGGCTAAGGCCGTCGGAATCAAGCAATGAGCTGAGAGACCACGTTCCCGTAGAGGTCGGTCAGGCGGAAATCACGGCCGGCGTACCGGTAGGTAAGGCGAGTATGGTCGAACCCGAGCAGCCGCAGGATCGTAGCGTGCAGATCGTGCCCGTGCACGGGGTTCTCTTCGGCGCGGAAGCCGAACTCGTCGGTCGCGCCATAGACCTGCCCGCCCTTCACGCCGCCACCCGCCATCCACATCGAGAAGCCGTGGTGGTTGTGGTCGCGGCCATTCCGTTTTCCAGCGTTGGAGCCCGGCGTCGGCAGTTCCACTACCGGAGTGCGGCCGAATTCGCCGCCCCAGATCACAAGGGTGTCCTCGAGCATGCCTCGCTGCTTCAGATCCTTCAGCAGTGCGCCGATCGGCTGATCCGACTCCCGCGCAAGGTTGCGGTGCCCGACTTCGAGGTCGTCGTGATGATCCCAGGGCTGGCCTGCCCCATGATAGAGCTGTATGTAGCGAACACCTCGCTCCAGCAGACGCCGGGCGATGAGCACCTGTCGCGCGTACACTCCGTCCCCGTACATCTGGCGCACATGCTCCGGCTCGCGCGACAGATCGAACGCATCCGTCGCATCGATCTGCATTCGGTAGGCGAGCTCGTACGACTGGATGCGCGCCTCAAGCTGAGAGTCCTGCCCTCGCGCGTCCGCGTGCTGGCGATTGAGCGTCTGCACGAGGTCGAGCTGGCGGCGCTGGTCATCGGCCGACTCATAGTTATTCTTAATGTGCTCAATCACCTTCTGAATGTCGGTCTGGGAGGGATCGATATAGGTGCCCTGGAACACGCCCGGCAGGAAACCTGCCTGCCAGTTCTGGGTGTCCTGAATCGGGTACCCGTGCGGACACATGGCGATGAAACCAGGCAGATTCTGGTTCTCGCTGCCGAGGCCGTAGGTGACCCAGGAGCCCATGGAGGGACGAATTTGCCGCGACTCGCCGCAGTTCATCAGGAGCAGGGAGGGCTCGTGATTTGGCACATCGGCGTGCATCGACCGGATCACAGCGATGTCGTCGATCGACTCGGCAATATGCGGGAAGATGTCGCTCACTTCGATCCCGCTCTGACCGTGCTTCTGAAACTTGAAAGGCGAGCCGAAAGCAGCTCCCGTCCGGCGCTCTGTCGGCAGATTGCTGTAGGGGAGGGGCTTCCCATGATATTCCGTGAGCTTCGGTTTCGGGTCGAAAGTATCGACATGCGAAGGTCCGCCATTCATAAAGAGAAAGATGACCCTCTTTGCGCTGGCAGGGAACTGAGGTGGTTTGACGGCGAGCGGGTTCGATACCTTCGGGGCGTGGGCAGGCAGCGGCGCAGCGCCCGGTCTTGACTCGGCCTGCGCCTCTTGTTCGAGCAGAGCGGCGAGGCTCATACCCGCGAAGCCGTTGCCCATCCTCGCGAGGAGAGCGCGTCGCGAGAGCGCACCCTGATGAATTGGTCTACCTGGCATATCCGACCTCCCCGTGATGAGACCTGCGGCTGTCGCTATTGTAACACGAATCTGGAGGCACGGACGATCGGATGGTTCCACGCGAGCTAGCAGAGCGTGGGTGCGCGCCGAGCAGGGGAGGGAGCCACGAGCCCCCCAGCTCGGCACAGGCCCGGACGCATCCACACGCACCCCAAGCGAACGAGGTGTTCGGGAGCCGGACGACTGGTGGCGGGGCCGGGGCGAAGTAATGCGAAGTCGGCGTCGCGAGCGGCACTGGTGGTGCCGCTCGCAATAAATGCCCGACCCCGCGAAGGGGCCGGGCAATTGCCTGCCGTGTTAGGCGGAATCGCTCTTCCCATCCGGCGTCGCGACGAATGCTCAGGCTGCCGGCTTCTTC
>JBBRJW010000767.1:0-1935 GCA_038218705.1 Chthonomonadales bacterium
GGAACATCAATTACACGAACGTCTGCTGGGTACGCTGCAAGTTTTGCGCCTTCTACCGGGTGCCGGGCCATGATGAGGGCTACGTTCTCTCGCGCGATACGATCTTCGATAAGATCCAGCAAATGGTGGATGCGGGCGGCATCGAAATCCTTCTCCAGGGCGGACTGAACCCGAAGCTGAAGATTGAGTGGTATGAGGACCTGCTTCGATCGGTGAAGGAGCGCTTCGGCAAGTACGGCGTCATCCTCCATGGCTTCTCACCGGCGGAGCTGATCTATATCGCCAACATCAGCAAGCTGTCGCTTGCCGAGATGTTCGCCCGTCTCAAAGCTGCCGGTCTCGACAGTGTGCCGGGGGGAGGCGCGGAGATTCTAACGGACCGCGTCCGTCAGACTATCTCGCCTTACAAGGACACCGCTGCGGAGTGGCTGAACTGCATGCGTGAAGCCCATCGGGCTGGACTGCGCACTACCGTCACGATGATGTACGGCTCCGTCGACACAGTCGACGATCGCGTGGAGCACCTGGTAAAATCTCGCGAGCTGCAGGACGAGACCGGCGGCTTCACGGCCTTCATCCCCTGGTCGTTCCAGCCGGACGGCACTGAGCTCTCCGGGGAGCGCGCCTCGGCGTTCGACTACCTGCGCACCGTAGCGGTCTCCCGAATCATGCTCGACAATATTCCCCACATGCAGGCTAGCTGGGTTACACAGGGGCCGAAAGTTGCCCAGGTGGCCCTCGGCTATGGACTTGACGATTTCGGGAGCACGATGATGGAGGAGAACGTCGTATCCTCCGCAGGCTGCGCCTTTACAATGCCAATCGAGGAGATCGAGCGGCTCATTCAAGAAGCGGGGTACCGGCCAATGCGTCGGACCACCCAGTACCAGCTCCTTCCGGATGGCGTTCCCGCCGGCTCGCCGCTGCTAGCGCCGGCCTGACCCGGCCTCTCAGCGCATTCCAATCGCGGCCCGGGCCTGCGGCGCCATGTCGCCATAGGGGAAGAGGCGCAACATCTCGTTATACACGGCTGCGGCCTGGGCGCGATCGTTGAACGCTTTCTCCAATACTCTCGCCATTCGGAAGAGCGCCATCTCACAGTCTGGCGAGGTTGGCGCGAGGTCGTAGATCCGCCGATAGAGATGCACAGCGCGCGTGTTGGAGGTGAGCGCCTCCAACCGTGAAGCGAGCCGCAGGTAGACCACGAGCGGCACTCCCCCGTACCGCACCGGTATCCCGAGAAGCGAGTCGGCGACCCGGTCGGGGTCCGCATGCGCCATAAGCTGCGGCATGGAGAGCTGCAGCAGCGAGAGAACGTGCTGCGCGTAGGCGGGTTCCGTACGAAGGGGCGTCTTTTCGCAATAGGTGAGTACCAGGTTCATATCCTCGGTTGGGTGCTCCAGAAGGGTCGCAAGCTCGCCCAGCGAGAGCATCGAGTAGTCCTTCATCTCAGCCATCACGGCCTGCACCTGCGACACTTCCTCCGCGTCCCTGCGCACTCGCAAGACGAATACTCCGAGGACCCCGAACCCGAATCCCCCGATGTGCGCGAAATGCCCCACCCCATCGCGGGAGTTCAGCAGGGCGCCGAAGATTACGTCCTGCGATATGTAGAAGATAACCACCCAGCGGGCCTGGATATCGAACACGCCACGCCAGAAAAACCCAAACCAATAGAACACGCACATTACAGAATAGGGGAACGTATAGAGGTAAGCCCCCGCCAGTCCCATAATCGCCCCGGAGGCTCCGAGGCATGGGGCGTCCGGGTGAAGGCTTCCCCAGACCAGATCCTGCAAGACAGTGCCCGCAAGTCCTGCTGCGAAGTAGACCGCAAGGAACTTGAGCGGCCTCAATCTCCCTTCGAGCGGGCCTCCAAAGAGCCACAGGAACAGCATGTTTCCCAGAATATGGAGCGGTGACGCATGGAGAAAG
>JBBRJW010000768.1:0-1934 GCA_038218705.1 Chthonomonadales bacterium
CTCGGACCTGCTCGACCGCGTTGGCGTTGTGCCATCCTCCCTCCACCCGTTCACGCTCTTCACGTACATCTTCTTTCATGCCAGCATCGCGCATCTGCTCATTAACCTCTTCTATCTCTGGGTCTTCGGCGCAGGAGTTGAAGAGGCTCTGGGACGTCGCAACACGCTCCTCTTTTACCTCGGCGCGGGAGCGTTCGGGGGCCTGCTCCAGACGTTTGTAACCGCCAGATTGCTTCCCGGCCCCTTCGCAACTCTCCCGGTGCTGGGGGCTTCCGCCGCGTGCGCGGGCCTGATCGGCATCTACGCTGTGCGGTACTATCGAGCTCGTCTCGCCTTCGTGGGACTCCCTTTTCGGCCGCAAGTGACCGCCGTCGTACTCATCTTCCTCGGGTACGAGATGGGCACTGGCGTCTGGGCGATCTTCGCAGGGCAGTCGTCGGACGGCGTGGCTCACTGGGCCCATATCGGCGGCTTCATCTTTGGCCTTGCGATCGCCCAGGGCCTCGGGCTCACCGCGGAGGCCGAGCGCGACTACCTTGTCGCGGACGCATCCAGCGCTCTCGATCAGAGCGACCCTGGCGTCGCCGTCCGGAAGTGGGAACAGCTCCTGGAGCGCGAGCCAGAGAACGCCGCAGTGCACGATGAGCTCGCCGAGTCGTGGCTGGCGCTCGGGGATCGGGAACAGGCGAGGCTCCATGCTGTCCTCGCCCTGAAGTTGTCGCTGCAGCAGGGCCGGCGCGACCACGCGGCGAAGTTCTATCGGAAACGAGCGTCCGAGGGTACCAAAACGGAGCGCGATGCGATGCTCGCCGATATTTCGCCCGAGCAGATATTTGCACTCGGACTGGCGCTCGAGGAGCAGGAGGCCTACGCGGAGGCGGCGGCGGTGCTTCGCGAGGTGACGCTCCGCTCACCCGACCGACCCGAGGCCGAGACCGCTTTGCTCAAGGTGATTATGCTCTGCGCCACCAGGCTGGGCCGCGCCGGGGAGGCCAATGTGCTCGCGCGCCTCTTCATCGAGCGGTACCCGCAGAGCCCGTTTCGGGCCCAGGCGATCGAGCTGCGGCGGGTCACGGAGTAGCGGGTGCGTGCGAACGTGGAGCACGCAGGGCTGCGCGCGATTGACCGGGCCGAGATGGTGGTGCGCCCAGATCATGGCGCGAGACTTCAGAGTTAGTGGCCGGGAGGTACGAGGATGCAGGTACGGATAGACTATGGCGAGCGGGGCTTGATGGCGGAGATACCCGACGCTAACCTGCGCGCAGTGCTGGCCATACGGCCCGCGCCGCGCCTCGCCAACCCCGCGGCGGCGATAGGCGCTGCTCTGGATGCGCCGATCGGCACCGATTCTCTCGGCGCGCTCGCATCGGGCAGGCAGAGCGCCTGCATTGTCATCTGCGACGTCACGCGACCCGTGCCAAACCGACTGCTGCTGCCGCCAATCGTCGAGCGGATTGAGCGCTCAGGGATTGCGCGCGAGTCGATCACCATTCTCATCGCGACGGGCACGCATCGACCTAATGAGGGAGACGAGCTTGTCGCCCTCGTGGGCCCGGCGATCGCGCGAAACTACCGGGTGGTCAATCACCTCTCGCAGTCGCCGGATGCCGTCCGCTCCATCGGCGTCTCTCCCAACGGAGTGCCGGTCGCTCTCAACCGCATCTACCTCGATGCGGAGCTCCGTGTGACCGTCGGGCTCATCGAGCCGCACTTCATGGCTGGCTACTCTGGCGGACGCAAGTTGGTAATGCCAGGCGTGGCAGCCTTCTCTTCCGTGCAGCGCTGGCACTGCCCCCGCTTCCTCGAGTCACCGCTCGCGACCAACGGAGTCGTGGAGGGAAACCCGGTACATGCGGAGGCGCTCGCGATCGTCCGCATGGCGCCACCCCACATGATCTGCGACGTGACACTGGACGAGGCGAACGAGATTACAG
>JBBRJW010000769.1:0-1934 GCA_038218705.1 Chthonomonadales bacterium
CGCGCTTATCGACATTATCGAGGGCCAGCTGCTCCATGCGGCCGTGGGCGGAAGAGAGCTTTGCCGTGAGAAGCTGGGTGAGCCGCAGGCCCAGTGGCCCGCTCGACTGGATGGCGGCCGTGAGCGCGGCCCGGGGTACCAGCAGCGCCTCCGTGGGCGCGCAGGCTCGCGCACTGCAGGGCATGCAGTCCGCGTTCATGAGCGCGCAGCACCCGAGCATTTCACCGGGGCCATAAAAGTCTACAATCATCGTTTTTGCGCCTGAGGCGCGGGCTACACGAACCCTGCCCCTCAGAATGAAATAGAGAGTATCGGCGGCATCCGCGGCGGTGTAGACCGTCTCCCCGGTCGTGTATGCCTGCAGCCGGCCAGAATCGGCGATCAGCGTATGAGCAGGTTGCTCCAGGGCGCTGAAGAGCGGAAGCGCGCGCAGAGCGGCGGTCGTGTCGGGATAGTGCATGGTGCGACCCCTTCGGTTCGAATTGGTGAGAGCGCAAGAGGAAGTGCCGGTTGACACGAACTCCTAACCTACAGTTTGATTATACCGGTCCAGACGGCGAGGCGTGTGCTCGTCGCTATAGCGGGCCGCTCGAGGTCATCATTGCGCGGACAATCGATGGCGTAATTCCAGCGTTAGTTCGCATAGAGGAGGGGGTTGACCGTGGCCTCCACGCCGCAGGTTACGTGGCCTATGAAGCTGCGGCAGCGTTCGACCGGAGCCTCATGACACACGCGCCCACGGGAGCCCCTCTCGTCTGGTTCGGGCTCTTCGAAGGAGCCGAGCCACTGCCTGCACATGACCCCTGCGGCGAGTGGAGGGCGGTGGGGTGGCAAAGCGACCTGGACCGCACGGCGCACGCCTCGGCGATCAAGGAGATTCAGGACTCGATCGCGGCCGGCGAGACGTATCAGGTAAACCTGACAACCCGCCTTCGATCGCGGTTCTCGGGCGATCCGATGGGCCTCTACCGGCTGCTTCGGCAGGCACAAAGCGGCAGTTACGGCGCGATGCTCGATCTCGGCGATCACGTCGTGGTATCCGTTTCGCCGGAGCTCTTCTTCAAGACAGATGGTCGTGCGATCGTTACGCGCCCTATGAAGGGAACGGCGGCCCGGGGGCGGTGGCCCCAGGAGGATGCGGCCGCGTGCGACGCCCTGCTTGGCTCCGCGAAAGAGCGCGCCGAGAACCTCATGATCGTGGACTTGCTTCGAAACGATCTCGGCCGGATCGCAGAGCCCGGTTCCGTGCAGGTCTCGGAGCTGTTCGCGCTGGAGCGCTACCCCACGCTCTGGCAGATGACGTCCACGGTACGAGCCAGGCTGATGCGGGGAACAACTCTCACCGGGATATTCCGAGCACTCTTCCCCTGCGGCTCTGTTACCGGCGCACCGAAGTTCACAGCGATGCGGCGAATTGCCGCGATGGAGCCGACGCCGCGAGGCGTCTATTGCGGGGCAATCGGCTTTGTTTGTCCAGAACGACGGGCGATCTTCAGTGTGGGCATTCGGACGATGACCCTCCGGCGCAATACCGCCGACATGGAGTACGGAGTGGGGAGCGGAATCACGTGGGACTCGAACGCCGGGGATGAGTACCGCGAGCTGGAGACGAAGGCTCGCATTCTCGAGGCCCATGGTGACGACTCCGAGCTGCTCGAGACGATTCGCATGGACCAGGAGTCCTGTCCGCTCCTCGATCGCCACGTAACGCGCCTGCGGGATTCGGCGGCGTACTTCGGCTGGCCGTTCGATAAGGCCGCGGCCGAGCAGGCGCTCGCGGGCGCGCATGAGGCGGCCCGGGCGGCCGGCGCGCTTCCCGCGCGGGCGCGCCTCCTGTTGGGGCCCTCGGGCTCAGTGCGGGTCGAGTGGGCGGGGCTCGCTCCCTGGCCCGCGCGCCTTCGCGTAAGGCTCGCGACGCGGCCCGTAAATCGCAG
>JBBRJW010000770.1:0-1933 GCA_038218705.1 Chthonomonadales bacterium
TGCTCCGCACGGTGGGAGGATGCGCCAAACACGATGCCGCGCGCCCGCAGCGCGTCGGCGAGGTCGCCCATCACGTCGCGCTTTGGGCCCATCTTTGCGGCGCACCAGCGAGAGCGATCCGTATCGTACATCGGGAAGCCATCGTGGTGTTCCGCAACAGGAACCACGAAGCGAGCCCCGGACTCGGCGAAGAGGGCAGCGTACGAGGTGGGGTCGTAGTGCGCAAAAGTGAGATGGGGAATGAAGTCCTTGTAACCGAACTCCGCCTGAGGCCCGTAGGTCGCGACGTGGTGGTCGAACACCGCGCTTCCTTTGCGGTACATCTCACGGGGATACCACTCATTGCTGAACGCAGGCACGGAGTAGACACCCCAGTGGATGAAGATGCCGAACTTGCCATCCAGATACCACTCTGGAATCTCATACTTCTTGAGAGACTCCCAGTCTGGCGCAAACGGTCCCTGTTCAGCAATGCGATCGATCTCAGCGCGGCTCATGTCGGTGACTCCCCTGCGGCGGCGATTCCCGGGCCGGTCTGCGGCCCCGGGGCAACAGTATATTAGGGGCGACGGGCCTTAACCCCTGCTTAACGCAGCAGGGTAAGTGCGAAGAGAACCGGAGCCGGGCCACCGGCCGCGCCGCGAAGCGTGATCGCCCTGATGAGCGAGATCGGCCGGGGATTGCGCCAGCGCAGCGTACTGACACACTTCCGCACCGCGCCCCGCTGCCAGACGGCCCGGCCCAGCGAGATGCCGTCGGGAAGTGTGGAGCTGTCGATTGTCCGAATATCGCGGTTGAACCGCAGCGAAATACTCTCCGCCGAGCCATCGGCATAGTGCACCGTGTACTGGCCGGCCTCTGCGCCGTCCGGGATCGCCCGCTCGAGGGCGTGCGCGAAGAGGAGCTCGGGGGCCGCCTGCGGGCGGGCCAGGGTAATCGTAACGCCTGCATCGCCCGGCGCCACTCCGGCGACCGCGCGGCCCTCCCACACCAGGCCAGCCGGCGCCCCAGACTGAAGGACGGCGTCCACGCCTTCCGCGCCCGCGGCAGGGAGGGGCGTGAGGAGCGTGTCGAGCCCGCCGGGACCCCACAGAGCGACGTTGGCTGCCGGACCGAGGTCGAGCGCGTAGGCCGAACGCGCGCCGCGGACATCCTCGTATGAGCGCACGAAGACATCCTCCGCCCGGTACGGCAGCGTCTCCGCTGGTGTGGCTGCGCCGGAGGACGCTTCGGCTTCGCCGGGCGCGGGCGGCGCATGGAGCGCCGAGCCACTCCAGGCGTACTCGGCATCGAGCACGAAGGCCGTGAACTGGCGATACTCGGAGTCGAGGAGGGCCTCATTGATGTCGTAGCCGGCCCAGGTAACGCCAAGCAGGCCGAGGGAATCGTGCCTGATCGCCTGCTCGGCCCACCCGCGAATGTTTTCCGGCTGGAACCAGGGGCAGGCAATCGCCTTGTGCCCGGCAGCCTGGAAGAGGCGCAGGCCGTTGCGCTGCTCGTCGCCGGGGGTGTAGCGCCAATCTGCCAGGATAACGTCGCGCGGGATTCCGGAGCGGAGCCGTTCGGCCGCTTCGACGCTCGGCGCGTTGGCGGCGGTCATGGCCGGGCCTCCCGGAACGGGCTCGCCCTCGCTCGCATGGAGCAGCATATCGCCCCACATTATTGAGCGTACTCCGCGCTCGCGAAGCCAGCCCGTCAGCCTCTCGGAGTCCTCCAGAAAGAGGGCGGTCGCTCCCTTTGCCACGTTGGCCGGGCGCGCCGGGTACCGGCCGAATGCGTCGTAGCCGGGGATCTTCACCTCATCATGCCCGATGTGAAATAGCTTCGGCTGGAAGATATCCAGCGTCTCCGTGAAGAGGTCGAATACCAGGCGATAGGTTGCCGGGTTGGAGGCATCGTACACGTGGGGCGACGCAATATCTTCCGCGAGCTC
>JBBRJW010000771.1:0-1922 GCA_038218705.1 Chthonomonadales bacterium
CCGGGCAGACCTCGGTATCCTCGGGGAGGACGCGCTTGCATTTTGGACAGTACTTGCGCTTCTGCTCGATCTTTTCGGCTTTGGGCGGCAGGCCCTTGGCCATGGCATTCAGCTGACGGGCGACCGAGTTCGCCTCCCCGACGGTGGCATGCGAGAAGCGAACGAGTGGAATCGTCTCGGTATCAGTCCGAACTTCAAGCTGGCCGTTGCCGACGAGCATCTCGGCTTTTGCCTCCCGAATGCGCTCCAGAGGCACCTCGCGGAGGAGGTGCGCCTTCAGGCCACCGTTCGGCTCGAATATGTAGACGCGGCGATTCTCAACGACCAGCCACTCCTCGCCAAATTCACCGCGCGAGCTGATGTCGGTAGCGAAAGCTATTCGGCGGGGAGTATCCGGTTCCGGGGCGGTTTCCGTGGCTCCCGTAAGGGCGTCCGTCTCAGCCGAATTCTCCTGCGGGAGCTCCGCACGAAGCTCACGAAGGCTGGTTTCAACAATATCGGGAAGTGTTTCGAGAAGCGGCATCAGTCTGTCTCCTGCCGGTTTGAGTCCGGTAGTAGGTACGCCGGAAGAGCGCGGCAGGTTGCCGCGCCTCTGCGCTACCGTACCAGTTTGGCACAATTTGGCGGAGTACGGGAGGGAAAGAGAGGGCGGCCAGAGTTACATGCGGTCCGCGCGGAGGGGCCGCGTCAAATCGCCTCCCGCAGGGAGTGCCCGGTAGCGGGCCGCGCCCCGGTAGGTGAGGATGGCATCGTGGTCCAGCGTGAGCATCCGGGCCCGCGAGTTAGCCTCCACGGTTATCCAGTATGTGGCGCTTCCGATTCGCATCTCCAGGCGGGATCCGCCTGCAATCCGATAGGCTCCGTGCCAGCGCGCTACCAGCTCGCCCATGCCGATGGGCAATTTGATATTGCTCACGGTCTGGTCGGGAAAGGGCATCGCGGAGGCAGCCGCAGGGGTGTCGGAGCGAATGCGGGTCACCCCGTCCACGAGCCCGTCACGCAGCCGGAGCTCCTGTGAGACGATGACAGACTCGACGTTCGGGCCGACCGGATCGCCGTTTACCGAGACGAGCTGCCAATCTCCCCGCACGAGCTGTTCGGTAAGGGGCGGGGCAGCAGCCCTGCGTCCTCCACTCCATCGCGCCGCGCCGAGCACCGCCAGCGTGCAGAGCGCGAGCGCCCATGCCTGGCGGCGCTGCCGTGTTCGAGTGGGAGGACGGGGCGTGAGTGCGGACAGCCCTGCTTCTATGGTGAGCGATGGCATCTTAGCCTCCGGTGGAATTCCAATTCAGCCCGGCCGGAGCGCTGACCCACCTGAGTCTAACGGGCGAGAAAGCGTTCGATCTGGGCGGGCGTGGGAAGCGCTGGAATAGCGCCCTTGCGAGTGGTTGTGAGCGCACCCACGGCGTTCGCCTCGCGCAGAAGCGGGCCGAGCTCCAGGCTTCTCGACCGAAGCGCCTCCCTGCTGGCAATGTCCCGCTCGCAGAGCCCCGAGAGCAGCGCCGCTACAAAGCCATCGCCTGCGCCGGTGGTATCGACCGCCTCTACGGCAAATCCTGGCGCATCTCCCGGCGCTTCATTCGGGCGATACCAGCAGCAGCCCTCCGCGCCGCGAGTTACCACGAGCAGCGACAGGGCTGGCGCTCTCCGCAGGAGCCGCGCTGCCAGCTCATTCAGCACAGGCGGAGCGAGGCTGCCGGGGTGCTCTGGATCATCGCCACGCATGAGAAAGCCGAGCTCTTCTGCGCTCACCTTTACTATATCGGCATGAGGAAGTGCTCGCAGGATACCAATTCGAGCCGCATTGAGGGATGGCCAGAGGGGGGCGCGAAGATTCGGGTCGTATGAGATGAGCGCGCCGGCTCTACGTGCTGCCTGCACTGCGGTAAGAGTCGTAGAGCGTGCCGGCTGATTGATCAGCG